>DATEME010000380.1:0-7313 GCA_035275865.1 Candidatus Acidiferrales bacterium
CGCGTAGTGCCGGTTCCCCGTCTCGTACTCCACGTGCGACACCGCAATCGTGATTCCCCGCTCGCGCTCTTCCGGCGCGTTGTCGATCGAATCAAACGCCCGGAACGCCACCTTCGGGTTGTTCTTCGACAGCACCTTCGTAATCGCCGCCGTCAGGGTCGTCTTGCCGTGGTCAATGTGCCCGATCGTCCCGATATTGACGTGCGGCTTACTCCGCTCGAATTTCTCCTTCGCCATCTCGCCTCACCCTCGAATGAAAAACATCGCGGCCACGCCGCTTTGGCCCCAAAACCCTCTTACTGCCGATTGCCCTGGTGTCGCCTACGATTCGATGGAGCGGGGGACGGGATTCGAACCCGCGACCATCTGCTTGGAAGGCAGAGACTCTGCCACTGAGTTACCCCCGCTCATTCCATATGCGCTTCAAAACTGGAGCCTGGGACCGGGATTGAACCGGTGACCTCGTCCTTACCAAGGACGCGCTCTACCAACTGAGCTACCCAGGCTCAAAACCCGCATTCCCGCTCGCGACACGCGTAACCAGAAACCCAACTGCAACCACCAGAAACTCTGCCTGCGAAACTGGTGGACGGGGAAGGATTCGAACCTTCGTAGCCCGCAAGGAGCGGCAGATTTACAGTCTGCTGGTTTTAGCCACTCACCCACCCGTCCCGCAAATCCACCGGGACGCAATCACGTCCCTTACTGTCTGCGGCGCGAGAACTCTCCACGTTACCGTTTGCGAGCTTCGCGGACACAGCATCCGCTTCTCGCAAAACGGCCAGAAATAGTCAGGACAGCCTTCGAGGCACTCCGCAATGCAGAAAGGGCTCGTGCCATGAAGACACTAGCCCTAGCGCTTTTTGTTGCGAGGAAATCGTCCGCAACCTTGCTCGTTAATCTCGACGCTCAGGATCAGCTGGCGGAGGGATTTGAACCCCCGACCCTCTGATTACAAATCAGATGCTCTACCAGCTGAGCTACGCCAGCCCCGCGCAAACCTAAAGAAATTATCACGCGGGCAATGGAATTGCAAGGGGTACTAAAAATCTCCCCCGGAACCGCTCGCAAGCCCTATGCCAACCCGCGCTGAATGCCCGACCGCCATGCCCAATCGAACAGCCAAACCTTATTGTACCTTACTATCCGCGGCCTGTGGCGCCGCAAACTCGCCGTCGTCCAGATCCACACCGTGATGAATTTCGCTAATGTGAATCGTGAAATCCGCGCTCCCGCCCGTTTGTACAATCGTAAACGGCAGCTCCAGTCCATCCACCGGGCGATAATCCGAAAAGTCCTCCTGAATTTTCGCTTCGCCGTCCGGCGTATGGCGAGGGCTCACGATTCGAAGTGCCAGCCCGTTCTGCGCGTCAAAATACATCTTGTCCGGTTCGCTTTCGTCCGGAGCTGTTCCCTCCAACACGTACGCGTCACGATCGCCAACCTTTTCCGTTCCCACCAACGTTAGCTTCGAATAAATCTCGTGCAAGTGCAGCGGATGAAAAAAGTCCGCATCTCGCTTGGTCTCTGCGAATTCAAGGCCTGACAGTACGCGCAGCCCATCCGCCGGATCGTCTGTCCATGCGTGCGTGCCATCGAAGCCCTGTCGAAACGCGTTTCCGTTGAACACGACCACCTGCAACGTCTTGTCCGGCGCCTTCTCGTGAATCATCACTGTGCCGGACAAGTTCATCGACGGCACTTCGATTCGCCCCAGCGATGCTCGCGACGTAATCTTCTCGATCGCGGGACGCCCACCGATGGCCGCAATATAGCGATCGATAATTTGATCCACGGTCGGCGTCGCCGCACCCGACGTCGACGGCAGCTTCGCATCTTGCGCCGGCAAGCAGACCGCCAACGCCAACATCGCAATCACGATCGAAGACAAATTACGAACTCGGGGCATTTTCATCGCTTTCTGGCCTATTCACTCTTCGAGGCGGCGCCGCATCCGAAGGTTGCCGCATCCCCGGCCACCTTTTGTAATGCGCAATGCCAACGGACCCCTTAGACTCGTCAATAGGAGCTTGAGCGGGAGAAGCCGTGCCTTCGTCTACAACGAAAAAAGTTCTGATGGCGGCGGTCGTGATTCTATTGCTCGCCGGCGCAGGTGTGGGAATTTACCTTTATCGCGTTTCGCAACCCCTTGCGGGTCCTGCAGCGGTCTCAGGTCCGCCAGCAGGCGTCTTGAGCCTGATCCCGTCGAACGCGCCGGTCGTAGCCTCGTTAGATGCACAGGCACTCCGATCGACTCAAAATTCTTCTCTTCAGGCCATCGGCAGCATCATGCTGCCCACGCCACAGCAGGACCCAGACTACACGCAATTCGTTAAAAGCACGGGCTTTGACTACTCCCGCGATCTCGACCGCGCCGCGATCGCGATGTGGCCCACCGAACTGGGTGCTGCCGCGAGCGCCGCCGGCGAGAATCGGACGCTCGCCATTGCCGACGGCCGCTTCGACCGACAACGAATCGAGGCTTACGCGCTTCACGTAGGCGGACACGCGATCAAACGCGGCAAGATCACAATTTACGAAGTTCCCGGCAAGCCCCTGGTCTCCTTTGAGTTTCTCTCCGCCACGCGCGTCGCGATGGCCAGCGGCAAAAACGCTACGGACCTTCTCACCAATCCCGCCCGCTCGCCGCGCGATCCCGAAATGCAGGCCCGCATCGACCGCGTCGCCGCCGCGCCACTCTTCGCCGTCGCGCGCACGGATCATCTTCCCGATTCGTTCTACGCCGATTTCAAAGATTCGCCCCAATTACTCGGCTACATCCGCAGCATCCAGGCCATCACGCTCGCCGGCCAGCCGCAAGGAAACGACCTCGACGTCACTCTCGACGGCGAGTGCGACTCGATGAAAAACGCGATCGAGATCGGTACTCTACTCAACGGCTTTCGCATGATGGGCTCGGTCGCCCTGAAAGATCCCAAGGAGCGGGGCAACATGACCAAGCAGCAAGCCGATTTTCTCTCGACGCTTCTCGCCAAAGTCAAAGTCACCCCACGGGACAAATGGGTCCGCCTCAGCATCGCGCTCACTCCCAAGATGCTGGCGGGCGCAGCCTCTTCGCACTAAACTGCTCGCCGCCATGCGCACGCAAATCGGAATCGTCGGAGCCGGACCCGCCGGCCTCTTTCTCTCTCACCTCCTGCATCTGCAAGGAATCGATTCCATCGTCATCGAATCGCACAGCCGCGAACACATTGAAAGCCGTGTTCGTGCCGGGGTTCTCGAGCAAGGCACCGTCGATCTTTTCAACGAAACGGGCGTGGGCGAGCGGATGCTCCGCGAGGGCCTCGTCCATCACGGCTTCGAACTTCGCTTTAATCGGCAAGCTCACCGCATCGATATGTTCGAACTAACGCGAGGCCGTTGCATTACCGTCTATGGCCAGCAGGAAGTGATCAAAGATCTCGTCGCGGCCCGTCTCAACGCAAACGGTCAAATCATTTTCGAGGTGGAAAACGTTTCCATCCACGACTTCGCTTCCGCGCATCCCAAAATCCATTTCCGCAAAGACGGTCAATCACGCGAAATCGCTTGCGATTTCATCGCGGGCTGCGACGGCTTCCACGGCATCTGCCGTCCTTCGGTTCCGGCTGGCGCGCTTAAATTTTATGAACGCGGCTATCCGTTCGCATGGCTGGGAATTCTTGCCGAAACTCCTCCTTCATCTCACGAATTGATTTACGCCAATCACGAACGCGGCTTCGCTCTCCACAGCATGCGGACGACTTCGCTCACGCGTCTTTATCTGCAATGCGCGCCGGATGAAAATCTCGAAAACTGGCCCGACGAGCGCATCTGGGAAGAACTCAGCGCCCGCTTCGAAATGGACGGCTTCGTTCTTCACACTGGTCCGATACAGCAAAAGGGCATCACGCAGATGCGCAGTTTCGTCGCCGAGCCGATGCAGTTTGGCCGGTTATTTCTCGCCGGCGACTCCGCCCATATCGTGCCGCCCACCGGCGCAAAAGGGATGAACCTCGCCATCGCCGATGTGCGCTTGCTCGCCCGCGCCCTCGCTCGTTTCTATACCACTGGCAGCGAAGACGAACTTTCGACGTATTCCCGGCGGTGCCTTCGGCGCGTCTGGCGGGCCCAATATTTCTCCTACTTCATGACGAATATGCTGCACCGCGCCGACGTCACGGATACCTACGATTACCGGCGCCAGCTTGCGGAGCTCGACAACGTCACCTCATCCCGTGCCGCCGCCATCAACCTGGCCGAAAACTATTCCGGCCTGCCATTCGAGTGATCCATGGCACGCCATTTCCCGCTGGCGATTGCGATTAGAAGCACATCCCTTCCTTTGTTTTCATGGAGTTACGTCCGTTTTTAATTCTTGTGAGTTGCGATTAGAAACATTGGTTGTGGGTTTCAGGTTGCGCCCTCAGAGGTGATCGAAAATTCCCTTTTTCCATCGATTAGAAATCCACTCCATGCTGAAAATGCGAGACTTACGGGCAATTCTAATCGGCAGACTCTCGATTAGAGTCTTCAGGCTGCGATTCATCAGGTTATTTTGCCTGTCCCCCACCGCACTCCGCTCACGTAAACGAAAAAAACCACACGCAGTATACCAGATTATAAATGTACTTGCAAGGACTTTATGTGTGTCAGTCTTGCCACACTCTCGGGGGGCGCACAAAATATCTGTGCGACGAATGGTCAGGTGGGTTCTTCCACCAACTCGATGAGCAGCTTGCTGCCTGGTTGAACAGGAACTAGAAAGAAGTTTACTCGCGTGCGGTCTGCGCCAGCGCGAGATTCCGGATAGACGGGTGCGAGGCCGAAGCGTTCGCGCAGCAGCTGAGTTGCGAGGTCCACATTGAGCACGCTCAGTTCGACCTGCTGAATCCCTTCACCGTGTTTCCGCAGGAATCGGGCCATCGCGCCGTCAGCGTCGCGATCACGCGTGGTCAAAATATCCAGACGCACGGTACCGCCGATGCAAATCTCAAATTCTTGTGCGTCCAGGTCAGCCGGCACATCGGCCAGATGCGGCGATCCACATGCCGCGCGTATTTGAGTAAACCTGCCCGGTTCTACCGCGACACCGACGGTTGTTCGCGGGAAGCGCGCACCGGTGTCCAGCAGATCGAATATGAAGCAATCAGCCAGATCGGGATCGGCAAGCCAGCCGCGGACGCCCGGCTCGACGCGCGCAAGTCCAAGAGCGAAAATCTCCCGCGCAGCGTGTTCACGCACAGCGTTATCGTGCGCGCTGAGTTGGTCGATTAGCTGAGCGACACTCTTTTTGCCGTCAGCCTTCGGAATGTCAGGGAGTGACATGCGCCGCGTCTTGAACGGCGTTTACGTTGGATAGAGTTGCGTAGGAGACTTGGCCGGGCTGCACCGTCAGCGGTACATCCCAACGGGGCCGCACATCGCCGACGGTTGCCGGAACGTTCAAAGTGCTCAAATAATACGTGCCGGCCGGAATATTGGGGAAAAATCCCTGCCCCTGGAGATTGGTTTCGGTGCGGGCTACCAGGTATCTGCCCTCGGCGAGGTCGATGATGCGACGCTGAACCTCCGGATTGCGCTCGGCTTCCAGCGCATTCCATTTTCGGCTCGGATTGATGTCCTGCAAGTTCATATCGATGCCGTTAATGCTTTCTGGAACTTGTTCGATGTAGCGCCGAACCGCTTCGTCGTACTTTGTCTTTTCTTTGTCGTATTTCTTCGGATTCTTCTGCTTGTCGGATTCCTTGACGTTTGAGACAGGAAAACCGGACGCCCGATCGCCCCCATTTCTGTCCATGTAAGCCTTATAGAATTCGGGAACGTCCATCACGTCGTTGGGTTTCAGCTTCTTGATGAAGTCGACGCCTGAAAAAGTGATCCACTTGTTTTTTTTCATCCAGTCTTTCAATTCTTTGGAGACGTCGAGGCTATCGATGAAATCGTCGAGGCTATCCTTTGGGTAAGCCGCCTCAGCCTCTTTCTGGATGTCTTCGAAACTTTTGTTTAGCAGAAACACAGGGAAGCCGCGCACCGGCTCTTCCAATCCGTCCGTCGGGCTTACGTGAATCGCGAATTCAACTGAACCGGTTTGCGCAGCGGCGCGAACGGCTGCGACAGCTGAAAGGGCGACGCTCACGCAAGCGACTGCGGCCCAAGTGCCGAATCTCTTCATGCGGCTCATGGTAGCAGAAGGCAGTGCGTAGGAGACGCGGAAAGAGCGAAAAATGCAATAGGAGTGCCCTTTTGGACATGGGCCAAGACGTTGAGGAGGTAAAGGATGTGGAGGAGGCAAAGGAGAAAGCGTGCGCCGTGATTTGTTGTCCGAGGAAGGTGCTATTTCGCGTTGGAGCCGGATGGAGCGAAAAGCAAGAGGGGTCCTTTCCGCCACGGCGGACCTTCGGCGACTCGCGGGCGAGCCTCAGGATTACGCGGCGCTGGCTTTGGGCGACTAGGACCACCCATCTCGCCCGAAGAACCTACACCGGACAGCCAAAGAGCGCCCGACCAAGAGGCGGGTAGGCCGCTACAAAAGCAGAGGCAAAGAGCCGCTAGTAGAGGTGGAAAACGACTTCGATGGTTTGTCTAACTGCCGTGGGCTTGCCGTCCGGACCGAGCGCCGGCTTGAAGCGCCAAGTCATCACGGCTGCTCTAGCGTTCTCATCCAGGCCAAGGCCGAGACTCTTCACGACTTTGGCGTCGAGCACGCGCCCATCGGCGCCGATGATGGCGGAAACAAGGACGGTTCCCTGATATTTTGCCTTTACAGCCTCGTCGGAGAACTGCGCGTTGGGACAATAGAGGCAACTCGGAGTGCCATAGCCTCCGACGCCTGCCGTGGGATAGCCCCCGCCAGTGCCGTTCTCAAAGCCGTTCCCGAGGCCGCCGCCGTTCCCGTTGCCGATTCCGGTGCCTTTTCCATTGCCCATGGAATCGCCCAGCACGTGCGAGAGAGGGTCGCCCCAAGCGGTAGCGTTGATGTTCGGTGGTGTAAGGTTCGGATTTCCCAGGATATTGGGCGTCATCGCGATTTGCGGATGCTCCACCGGATGAGAGATCGGCACGGCAATTTGTTGCGATGCGAATTTGGGTGCACGTCCACGCGAAGCCGGCGTCAGGTCACGCGCACCGCCGCCACCGCCTGCTTTCTTTGCGGAAGGCGGCGCCATGTACGGCGTGATCGTTACGGCGGTAAGCGGCGTATTGTTGGCCTTGGTCGTCGGAGGCGAGAGAAGAGCGGGAAGCAACGGACCGATGATCAGCGCCAGCACCACCACATGAAACGCGACCGATAGCGCCTGCACGCGCGTGAACTGCGGATTCTTCGACCAGAT
>DATEME010000381.1:0-2209 GCA_035275865.1 Candidatus Acidiferrales bacterium
ATGTCATCCGCGAGATCGTCGTCGACTGAGTCTAGCCATTGCGCAAGTTCATCTGTTGTACGAGCTGGACGGCCGCGCGCGCCCTCGAATAACGCTAGAAGTTCCTCCGCGTGCTTTAGCCGGAATTTGTCGGCGTCTTGAAAGCTGATGGCCATTGCTATTCCTCCTTCCGCCGCTGCATCTTTGACATCAGGCCCCCGGGCGCGACGCTCCGGGCCATGAAAGCAGTCACGCGCGAGCTGCCGATAATGTTCCGCTCTACTTGTCACGACCGTCGCCCGTTCGTCCGCCAGGGGAAGAACGCAATCAGCGGCCTCAGGGTTTCGGCTCGAACGGATCACCCGCTCGCTTGGGCGCTTGGGACAAAATCAAGGCGGAGTGAGGCCGATCCGCTGTCAAGTCGATATTCCGTAACACCCGTTCGCGAATTGAAATGTGCGGCGCACTATTTGGCATTGCTGTACGAGCGCCGCGCGAGTTCGCTCACGGTAAAACAAATAAATCGGCGAGCAAATAGCCGGTGTCCATGCCCTCGAAGCGGCGTCGGCAGGGCCGGTCGCCATCAGCCGAACTCAAAACGGTTCGGGCGATGCGGGGCGTTACTCCCGCTCTTTCGGCTTGTCGGCGCCCTTTTGCATCGCCGCCTTGTGGAGAGTGAAAAGCCTACTGCGTCACCGCAGCGATCGCCCGAAACTCACGGATAGGTCATTTGACCTTGAGATTCACCGCAGATGTTTTGCCGCGGTTCTCTTCGATCTCATACTCGATGTGCTGCCCTTCATTGAGCGTGCTCAGTCCGGCGCGCTCGACCGCAGAGACGTGGACGAACACGTCCTTGCCGCCCCCCTGCGGCTGAATGAAACCATAGCCTTTGGTCGGATTGAACCACTTCACAGTGCCGCGCGCCATTATCGATCTCCAACTGACGATCCGCGATATTATTCTGATCGGCCGCTTGCCTGCCAATGCGGCAAGGGAGTTGTGCACATCTGGATTTCGGTGCGGGCGACGCGACCGGTCGCCGCATACGAACAGGGCCATGACAAATCTTAGTTAATCCGGAAAGGGAGACTACTTGTGCAGCCCTCCTCAACATGTCCGTCGAGCGCTCGCCATGTGCTATCCTGGTCTGGCTGGAGGCACTTTGAGGGGCCGGCCACCGCCTTGATTCAGAACAGATTGAGCCGTTCGTTGATAACACAAGGCTTTTTGCCGCAAAGTGCCTCCAAGTGGCGCTTCCGGCGCACATTGAGAAACAAAGGCTTTTTCGGAGCGAGTGCCCCCACCAGAACAAAAGCGCGCGCTTGTCTTTCGTCCAACGAAGGAGGCGGTTCTACCCGCCTTTAACGGCGCTACGGGTTCATTGGGGAATTTCCCGCAGTGTCTAACCGGCACGGCCATACTCGCCCTCGCCGATGACGCCGCGCTTGCTCGCCTGGTGATCGCCACCGCTTACGAGGCGACGCGCGAGGCCGCGATGGCGGCGTTCGCGAAAAGGTGGAGGCGCGAGTGAACCTCGCGTGCCAGTGAGCGGGTGCGTGCTGTCCACCATGCCTGGGAGCCGCGGCTTTCTTTCTGTGGATCGTCGGTCATCCGGCAGCCCGGCGGCGTGCCCGGGCTGCTGGGGCGTGCTTCGCGCATTCAAGATGTATGCGCCCAACATGATGGCGGTGCAGGCGTGGCAGTTTTCGGTAAAACTCCAGCTCGCGGCCACTGCCATCCTCCTAATTGGACTTCGCTCCTCGTCGTAGATCCGCTTCGATCATGAGTTTCGACCCACCACCGAAGCGCACGCGGTAGACCTGAAGGTTTTCGAGCACACGTTGTACGTAATTGCGCGTCTCGGAAAATGGAATTCGCTCGACCCAGTCGATCGGGTCAATTTTGGGGTCGCGGGGATCGCCGTACTTGGCGATCCAGTCTTTGACCCGCCCACGTCCGGCATTGTAGCCGGCGACAGAAAGGATGTAGGAGCCGCGATAATACTTGATTAGGTCGCCGAGTTCAGCTGCTCCTAGTTGCACATTATAAGTTTGGTCGTCTAAAAGGCGCTTCTCGTCGTAGCGCGCACCAAATTTGTTGGCGACGTAGCGGCCGGCAGCGGGCGTCATCTGCATTAACCCTACGGCACGCGCGCTTGAAATAGCGCGCGGATTGAAGCTGCTCTCCTGACGGGCGATGGCATAGACGATCCCCGGCTCAACCTCAG
>DATEME010000382.1:0-2221 GCA_035275865.1 Candidatus Acidiferrales bacterium
GCCATTGCCAGTTGATACGAAAAAAATTCTTCAAAGATCAGCCGCACGTGCGCCGGGCTGCGAAAGCTGTTCAGCTTCTCTATGTCCTCGTCTTTCGCTGGAAAATGCGCATAGAGCAAAGCCTCGCGCCGGGAAGGAAACCGGTACCGCTCGCGAATCTCCTTCGGCAGCGGATCGGGAATCTCCTTTTCCAGCATTCCGAGCAGCCCGTAGATAATCCGCCGCAACGTCCGCGAAGTGATTCCGGCGATCGCCTCGTAAATCGGCACTATCCTTCCCACTTCCGTCGAATCCGCCGCCGCGTCGTCGCGGCCCAGCAGCTCGATCTCCGGATTGATCATCTCGATCCGTGTCGGCCGGTAAAAATCGTATTCGGCCTTCCCGTGCAACACGAGCCGTTGCCCTTCCTTTAACCGCTCTTGCAAGTATGCGCCGTGAAAAAATTTCGCATGCATCGTCCCGGAAGCATCCCGGACCGGCAAATGAAATACTGGCCCGCGCCCGCGCGTGAATCGCACCGTCCCGCCTCCGCCCGGCGCCACCTCCGCGAGAATCGTGATCACCTGCCCGGGGACAATCTTCGCAATCGCCGTAAATTGGATCCGGTCCTCATACCGAAACGGCAGATAATTCAGCAGTTCGCCCACAGTCGTGATCCCGCGCTCCGCCAGCGCCGTCGCGCGCTGCGGCCCAACGCCTTTCAAATACATCACTGGACTATTCAGTTGGACCTTCGACTGGACCATATCGGGGCGGCTGCAATAATATGGGCTAGAGCCTCTCACCGGCAAGCGAACGCGCTGATGAATGGCTTTTTCGGAGTCAAACGCTCGTATGTCGCGCCAATCTCGGCAATTTCTCGGAGTTACCCCGCGCCGATGGCTCGAATACCTCATCGCAATCCTCCTTGGAAACGCCATCTACTACTTTTCGCTCATGCCCAACCTGCCTGAATCGCTTCGTCATCGCGGCTTCCAGACCGATTGGGGGACCGTCATAGACCTCGCCGTTTGTGCCGGAGTTTACGGCCTTATTAGGCTCGCATTGAGCCTCTATTAGGCCTATAATCCGCGCTTTATGGCGCCAATCGCGCCAAAATTGCCCAGCGCAACCGTCACCTCCATTTTCGCATCCTATTGCAAATAGAGAGCTTCCGGGTTTTGAGGTGGCGAAAGTCAAAAGCTGCACAGTGCTAACAAAAGGCTTAGCGTCTCGTCTATGACTATGAAGCCCAAGGAAGGATTCGCCGGCAATAGCGGCCCCCGCGCGATCGAGAGATTAGCCGATCGATTCGCGGCAAGCACGCAGCCGGTAACGCCAACGATGGGTACAAGCATCGCGCTTGAGGCGGATGCGCGGCAGGCTGCGGCCGCAAAGGTCGCCGAAGAGCATGCCCTGGTTCGCAAGGCACAAGAGGGCGACCGCCAGTCGTTCGACGAATTAGTGCGCCGTTACGACCGTGACGTCCTGCGTCTGGCCCTAAATATCGTTCATCGCCCGGAAGATGCGCGCGACATCTACCAAGAGACCTTTCTGAAGGTTTACAGAAACCTTCACCGCTTCCGTTTTGAATGCAGTTTCTACACTTGGCTCTATCGAGTGGCAACGAACGTGGGTTTGGATTACCTCAGGCGAAGGACAACACGCCGCGAAGATCAAGCGCCGGTTCCCGAAGATGCGGAAGGCGCCAGCACACGGGACTTTTTCGACCGCCAGCCGCAGCAGAACCCTTCGACCAATCCCGAGCGCCAGTTGCTGGGTCACGAAATCAGCGGCCGTATTCAGGAAGCGATGAAACGCCTTTCGCCGCGCGAGCGGATGGTTTTTGAAATGAAGCATTACGAAGGGATGCGCTTGCGCGCAATTGGCGACGTGCTGGGAACGTCCGAGGAAACGGTGAAGAACTCCCTCTTCCGCGCGACCAGAAAACTGCGTGCTTCGCTCGAAGGATTGCGATAAGCAAGGATTGCGATAAAGATAAGCGAGAAATGGCACACGAGAACAATTCGGACCTCAATCCTGAGATGAACTCATCGCACGCCGGCGAAATCTTTAGCCGCCCGTGCGCCGAATGGGAAGAGTTCATCGCGCTCTTCGCCGCGGGCGAGGATTTTTCCGCTGACCTTCATAGCCGATGGACCACCCATGCTGCCGAATGCAAGGCATGCTCCTCTGCGCTGTCTCGCGAACGGCAAATACTCTCGCTCCTGAGCGAGCATCG
>DATEME010000383.1:0-4427 GCA_035275865.1 Candidatus Acidiferrales bacterium
CGCGCAAGCTGCGTGATGCCAAGCTGATCGAGCTCCTCGCCGATAGCGAACTCGATAAGAAAACCGATTTTTCTGAGAAGAAAAAACTGCAGGATCTCGCCAAGGCGATCGAAAAAGCAAAACTCAATTTCGATGCGAAGCTCGAATTTGACGAAGAGCACAGCCTCCACGAGCTCGTCCTGAAAAACGGCGGTGAAAAGCGAATCAATTGGGCGCTGGCAGGCTCTCCTGAATTCAAGCGCCTGCGCACCCTGCACGACGCCATCGCGGAAAGCAACAAGCCGCCTTTCACGATCGCCCACAACGGCGATAAGGCCGAAAAAGAGAACGCGCAGACGCTGCTCAACTACGTTCTCGAAGACGCGAAATCCGCCTTCACCATCACGCGCTTCAAGGGTTTGGGCGAAATGAATCCCGCGCAGCTCTGGGAAACCACGATGAATGCCGAGACGCGCACGCTCCTCAAAGTGCGCCTCGAAGACGCCGTCGCCGCCGAAGACATTTTCTCCACCTTAATGGGCGAAAACGTCGAGCAGCGCCGCAAATTCATCGAAGACAACGCCCTCGACGTCGTCAACCTAGACATTTAGTGGCGGCAGGACTGAGCGAATGGACATTGCCGCGCCTTGAGACAGCAGGCTGAGTCACGCCGTAGGCGCGGCACAAGCCTCACCAGAAAATGAAAATCACGTTGTCGTCGAATACAAAGTTGCGAACCACGGGGACCTAAATGGCAGACGAGCAAAACCAGCAGATTCTCACTCCGGTCGATATCGAATCGGAAATGAGGAAGTCGTATCTCGATTACGCCATGAGCGTAATCATCGGCCGCGCGCTTCCTGATGTCCGCGACGGCCTGAAGCCGGTCCATCGCCGCATTCTCTTCGGCATGTACGAGCTCGGCCTCACCTCGACGAAGGCGTATCGCAAGTGCGCCAAGATCGTCGGCGAAGTCCTCGGCAAGTATCACCCGCATGGCGACACGCCCGTTTACGACGCACTCGTCCGCCTCGCGCAGGATTTCAACATGCGCTACCCGCTCGTCGACGGCCAGGGCAATTTCGGCTCGGTCGATGGCGATCCGCCGGCGGCCATGCGTTACACCGAAGCGCGCCTTTCGAAAATCGCTGAGGAAATGCTCGCCGATATCGAAATGGAGACGGTCGATTTCGTTCCCAATTTCGATGAGAGCGAAAAAGAGCCTGTCGTCCTGCCTACGCGCATTCCCAACCTTCTCGTCAACGGCTCCTCGGGCATCGCCGTCGGCATGGCGACGAACATCCCGCCGCACAATCTGCGCGAGACGATCGAAGCCGCGATCACGCTGATCGAAGAGCCGGAAACCTCACTCAAGCAAATTATGAAGATCGTTCCCGGCCCGGATTTTCCGACGGCCGGCTACATTTATGGCCGCGAAGGCATCGAGCAGGCCTACAAAACCGGCCGCGGCAGCTTCCAGGTCCGCGCCAAGGCCGCCATCGAGCAGCGTGGCAAAGACCGCCAGGACATCGTCGTCACTGAACTGCCGTATCAGGTCAACAAGAAGAACCTCATCCAGCACATCGCCGAACTCATCAACAACAAAAAGATCGAAGGCGTGGCCGACATTCGCGACGAAAGCGATCGCGACGGCATGCGCATCGTCATCGAAGTGAAGCGCGACGAGGAGCCGGAAATCATCCTCAACAAGCTTTTCAAGATGACGCAGATGCAGGAATCGTTTGGCATGATCCTGCTCGCCATCGTCGGCGGCCAGCCGCGCGAGCTAGGCCTCATTCAGCTGCTGCAGCACTTTATCGATCACCGCGTCGATGTCGTCCGTCGCCGCACGCAATACGAACTGCGCAAGGCCCGCGAACGCGAGCACATCTTGCTCGGCTACCGCATCGCGCTCGATCACATCGACGACGTAATAAAAATCATCCGCGGATCATCCAGCCGCGCCAATGCCCGCGAGAATTTGCACGAATTTTTCACCAATAAATCCGTCGAAGTGCTAGTCGGTGGCAAGAAGACCACGATCAAGGGCGTCAAGCTCGATCCGAAGAAGTACGACGTTCTTGCGGAAGCCGCTGGGGCCGCAGGCGCCGGTTTCGGCCTGACCTACATACAAATCGACGCCATCCTCGAACTGCAGTTGCACCGCCTGACGCAGCTCTCCGTCGACGAAATCCTCAAGGAACTCGCGCAAATCCGCGACCGCATCGCCGAACTGCAATCGATTCTCGCCAGCGATAAGAAGCTGAAAGCCGTCATCGTCTCGGAACTGCGTGAAGTCGCAAAATCCTATGGCGACGACCGCCGCACGCAGATCGTCGATCGCGTCGAAGAGATCAAGCTCGAAGACCTGATCAAAGACGAAGAAATGGCCATCACCGTCAGCCACGCCGGCTATATCAAGCGCACTCCGGTTGATGTCTATCGCCACCAATCGCGTGGCGGCAAGGGTCGCATCGGCGCACGCACGCGCGAAGAAGATTTCGTCGAGCACTTCTTCACCGCGTCCGCGCACAGTTATATTTTGCTTTTCACTTCGAAAGGCCGCATCTACTGGCTGAAGGTCTACGAAATTCCCGAGGCCGCCGCGGCCACGCGCGGAAAAGCCATCACCAGCATCGTCCGCCTGCAAGAGGGCGAAACGCTCATGGCCGTCGTTGCCGCGCGCAATCTGGAAGAGGAAAACAGGTACGTTTTCCTCGCCACGAAAAATGGCACAGTGAAAAAGACCGCGCTCGCCGACTTTTCTAATCCGCGCCCGTCGGGCATCATCGCTATCAATCTCGACTCAAGCGACGAACTGATCGGTGCCAAACTTACCGACGGCAAACAGATGATCTTCCTCGCCAGCCACGATGGCCAGGCGATCCTCTTCCGCGAAACGGAAGTTCGCTCGATGGGCCGCAACGCGGGCGGCGTGAATGGCATGGACCTCGCGAAAGATGATTACGTCGTCAGCATGGATGCGGTCCAGCCTGACTTCGAGATTATCCGTAAGGAATACAAGCAGGACACGCAGAATCTTGACGATCTCGAAAGCGACCAAATTCGCGAGTCGCTCACGTCTCTCATGCTCACCGTCTCCGAAAAGGGTTACGGCAAGCGCACGCCGCTAGCCGAATACCGTGTCACCTCGCGCGGCGGCAAAGGTGTGATCAATTTGAAATCGACAGACCGCAACGGCGCCGTCGTCGCCGGATTGCAGGTCCGCGAGGACTCGGACGTCATGATCATCACGAGCCAGGGCAAAGTGATCCGCGTCCACTCTGCCGAAATCCGTGAAGCCGGCCGCAGTACGCAAGGCGTTCGCCTGCTCCGCCTCGACGAAGGCGACGAGATCGCCGCAGCCGCCGCCATCCTCGAAGAAGAGGAATCCGAGCCCGAGAAAAAGTAATGGAAACGACGACAGACAGGCTCTCAATCCGCCCGGCCACAATCGAAGACGCCGCGACTCTCAACATCCTCATCCATGAGCTCGCCGAATTTGAGCATCTGCTCCACGAAACGAGCATCACGGAAGAAGACATCATCCGCGACGCCTTCGGCCAAAATCCCAAGTTCCGCGCCATCATCGCCGAGTACGAAGGCCAGCCTGCGGGCTACGCGATCACGTTCGACTTCTACTCGACGTTCCAGGGCCGCACGGGACTCTTTCTCGAAGACATCTTCGTTCGGCCGCAGTACCGCAACAAAGGCATCGGCAAAGCGATCCTCGCCTATGTCGCCGGCATCGCCTGGCGCGAAAAGTATTTCTGCATGCGTTGGGAAGTTCTGGACTGGAACAAAACGGCAATCGACTTCTACAAGAGTCTCGGCGCCGCCTTCCTCGACGAATGGAAAGCAGTCTGCCTCATCGGCGATCCTCTGCAAGCCCTCGCCGAAAAAGTACAAAGCTGATGCAATAAGTAAGACGTCGTTATCCTGAGGCGCGTCCGCGAAGGCGGCGCGCCGAAGGATCCCTCTTCGCTTTTTTGCCCGATCGCGCGCCCTTCTCACGAACCCGGTGCCGCCAAGAAATATCCCGGCCGAGTCCGCACGGTCACTCCCGGCTCGTCGACGGTCACGCGAATTTCGTGAAATCCGCTCGGCTTGTCCACTGGTGGCTGATACCCAATCGTATACTGCGCGTGTAACTCGCCTCCGATCGCATCCATCGCATTTTGGATCGCGCGATCCTTCCTCGTATTCACGTGCAATCCGCCGGTTGATTTACTCGCCACAGCCAGCGCATTCGGCCCAATCGCATTCTTCCCGGTTTCGATCAGCCACACCGCAAGATTCATCAAATCCCCGCCTTCCATTTGCATCTGTCGGTTCATCTGATCCTGTCGCTGATCGCCTGTGGGCAATGGCGGCAACGGTGCCGGCCCGCCCCCATCCGGCTTCGTTCTCCACATCGCCGCCGCTGTACTCAGGCCAATCGAATAGAT
>DATEME010000384.1:0-1893 GCA_035275865.1 Candidatus Acidiferrales bacterium
GAGCATTTACGAGCCTTCGGCCGCGATCCAAACGAACGTGACCGGCACGTTTGTGCTGTTGCAGGTGGCGCGCAAAGTTGGCGTAAAACGATTTCTCCACATTTCCACCGACGAAGTTTACGGAGATATGGCCGCAGGCGCTTTCGCTGACGAAAGCTCGCCGATCAAGCCGAGCAGCCCGTATTCCGCGTCAAAAGCCGGCTCGGATCTGCTGGTTGCTTCGTACGTGCGCACCTACGGTTTTCCGGCGCTCGTTACGCGCTCATCGAACAACTATGGCCCGTTTCAGTTTCCGGAAAAGTTTCTGCCGCTGCTGATTACGAACGCCCTGGAAGACAAGCCGCTTCCGATATATGGCGACGGAAAACAGCAACGCGATTGGCTCCACGTGCGCGATAACTGTCTCGGATTGCTTGCTGTGCTCGAACGTGGCCGCATTGGCGAGGTTTATAACATCGGCGGGTCGGACATTGTGGAAAACCTGGATATGGCGCGGCAGATTCTGCGGCTGATGGACAAGCCGGAGACACTGCTTTCGTACGTGACGGATCGCCCCGGCCACGACCGGCGGTATGCATTAAAGTGCGACAAGATGGAACGCGAGCTCGGCTGGAAGCCCACAATCAGTTTAGAAGAAGGGTTGCGTCGAACGATCGAGTGGTACAAGACGCACGGCGACTGGATTGCGGGAGTTCGCGCCGGCGATTACCGCACGTACTACGAGAAATATTACGAAAATCGCGACGTCTCTCTCCACAAGATCGCGCGGCAGCCGACGTGATCTTCCATTTTATCCACGCATGAAGCCCAAAATCCTGCTCACCGGCCGCAACGGCCAGGTGGGGCATGAGCTTGAGCAGCTCCTGCCCGCCATCGGAGAAACGTCCGCCTTCGACCGGCAACGGCTCGATCTTACAAATCCCGCCGAGCTGCGGCGGGTAATTAACGAAATCCGCCCACAAATCATCGTGAATGCGGCGGCATACACGGCCGTCGATCGAGCCGAGTCAGAAGAAGCACTCGCGCGCGCGATCAACGCCGAGGCGCCGGCGGTGATGGCCGAGGAAGCGAAGAAGATTGGTGCGCTGCTCGTTCATTATTCCACCGACTACGTTTTCGATGGCACGAAGCATTCGCCCTACGAAGAGGACGATCCGCCGAATCCGCTCGGCGTTTATGGAAAAACCAAGCTTGAGGGTGAGCAGGCAATCAGCGAAACGGGCGCGACGCACCTGATTTTCCGCACTGCTTGGGTATATGCCACGCGAGGCCGCAATTTTCTGCTTACGATTCTGCGTCTCGCGTCGGAACGCGAAGAGTTGCAGATCGTTCGCGACCAGACCGGCGCACCGACGTGGTGCCGCGAAATCGCTCGCGCGACATCGACAATCCTGACAGATGCGGTGAACAAAGGTTCGATACCAAATGGCATCAGCGGCACCTATCATATGAGCGCCGGCGGCACCGGCTCTTGGTACGACTTTGCCCGGGCCATTCTGGACGAAGTCTCGCGGACGCCAGCAAAACCGCCGTGGCTTACGGACGCAATGCGAGGCCGACCAGTCGTTGTAAAACGTGTCTTGCCGATCAGGACCGATCAATATTCGACGCCTGCGCGACGTCCGGCCTATTCCGTGCTATCAAATTCGCGCTTGAATCGCACGCTTGGCGTCGAATTGCCCGATTGGCGCGAGCAACTTCATTCAGCGTTTGTTGAAGGATGAGCGCGCGATTTATGGTGCTAGACTGCCTCGTGGATCTCTTAATGGCAGCGCCCGCCGCATGAACCCAAAATTTGCAGATGTTTCAGAGCAATCTGGGTACAGATATCGCTGGTCGCTCCGGATTCTGATTCTTGCCATCCTCGGAATCTGCCTGCTTACGCTTTATCCC
>DATEME010000385.1:0-10098 GCA_035275865.1 Candidatus Acidiferrales bacterium
GTGTGGATGATGCGGCAGGCAGGGCGTTACTTGCCGGAATATCAGGCGGTGCGCGCGAAGCATTCGTTCCTGGAAATTTGCAAGACGCCGGAGCTGGCAGCGGAGGTGTCGCTGCAGCCGTATCGCGTGGTTGGCGTGGACGCGATTATTGTTTTTTCCGATATTTTGATTGTGGCCGAGGCGATGGGTATGCCGCTCGAAGTGCCCGATTCGGGGCCGGTGTTGTCGAACCCGGTGCGGGACAAGGCGGCGGTGCGGGCGTTGCGGGAATTCGATCCGGCGCGGGAGACGGGGTTTGTTGGAGATGCGATTCGCTCGATCTGCGCGAAGGCGGGGCCGGAGGTGGCGGTGATCGGGTTTGCGGCGGCGCCGTGGACGCTGGCGTGCTACATGGTCGAAGGCAAGACGCGCGGCGATATTTCGCTGGCGAAGGCGATGTTGCGCGAAGACCCGGCGCTGGTGCGCGAGCTGCTGCAACGGGTCGCCGGCGCCACGATTTCGTACCTGCGTGCGCAGATCGCCGCGGGCGCTTGCGTGATTCAGCTGTTTGATACGTGGGCGGGCGAGTTGAGCGATGAGGAATACCGGGCGTTTGAGTTGCCGGCGACGCGCGCGATTTTTGACGCGCTCGAGCGCGAGGGCGTGCCGCGGATACTTTTCGCGAAGGGTTCAGCGCGGCACCTGGATGCGATGGCGGAAACGGGTGCGGATGTGTTGAGTATCGATTGGAATACGGATTTGGCCGAGGCGCGGGCGCGGCTGGGCGAGTGCGTGGCGCTGCAGGGGAACGTCGATCCCTCATTACTGCTTGGGACGCGCGAGCGAGTTTGCGCGGCGGCGCGTGCGGCCGTCGAAAAGACAGGCGGCGTGGGACACATTTTGAATCTAGGGCACGGAATTTTGCCGACGACGCCGGTGGAAAATGCGCGCGCGTTCGTCGAGGCCGGGCAGAACGCGCTTGTGGCGCAGGCGCGGGCGGGGCGAGCGGATTAATCGAGCGAATTGAAATGGCTGGCGAGCGACAAAACGGAGCGCGGGTCGACGTCGGGAAAGTATCGGACGCGTTTCTGGAAAAATACAACCGGCCGGGACCGCGTTACACGAGCTATCCGACGGCGCCCGTGTGGAAAGACGACTTCGGTCCCGGCGACCTAGAGAAATATTATGCGATTGCGGATGAGCGAGCGACGCCGCTCTCGCTCTACATGCATTTGCCGTTCTGCGAGAGCTTGTGCCTTTTTTGCGCGTGCAATGTATCGATCCAGAAGGACAAGTCCGTCGCGATCCCCTACCTTGCCGCGCTGAAGCAGGAAATCGAGCATGTGGCCAAGCACGTTTCGCGCACGCGGCCCGTGATTCAGTTTCATTGGGGCGGCGGAACACCCACGTATCTCTCGCCCGCGCAGATGGAGGATCTTTTTGCGTTCACGCGCGAGCGGTTCTCGTTTGCGCCTGACGCGGAAATTGGCCTCGAAGTCGATCCGCGCGTCACGAGCCGCGAGCATCTTGAGACGCTGCGGCGGCTTGGCTTCAACCGGCTTAGCATGGGTATTCAGGATTTCGAGCCAAAAGTCCAGCAGACGATTCACCGCGTCCAGCCGTATGAGCTGACGCGCGATCTGATCACTGCAGCGCGAGAATTGGGTTTTGGCAGCCTGAACATCGATTTGATTTACGGCCTGCCGCACCAAACGGCCGAAACGTTTCGCGCCACGATTGCGCAGGCGCTCACACTGAAGCCGGATCGCGTGGCGATGTTCAGCTACGCGCACGTGCCGTGGCTGAAGAAACAGCAAGGCTCGTTCGCGGCGCACCTTCCCGAGGGGCGCGAAAAATTCGCCATCTTTCGTGCGGGGCTCGAAGGCTTTCTCGACGCGGGCTACCTCTATATCGGCATGGATCATTTCGCACTGCCCGGCGATGAACTGGCGATAGCGCAGCAGAACCGCACGCTGCACCGGAACTTCCAGGGCTACACGACAAAAGCCGGCGCTGATCTTTACGGCATGGGCGTAAGCGCCATCAGCTCAATCGGGGGCGCATACGCGCAGAATTCGCGGGAAGTCCCCGCCTATCAAACTGCCGTGGCGCATCGTGGCGTCGCCACAATGCGCGGCTATCGCCTCTCGGATGACGATGAGATCCGGCGCGCAGTGATCGGGCGCCTCCTTTGCCACACAGTGATTTTCAAGCGCGAGATCGAGCGTGAATTCGGCATCGATTTCGATGAATATTTCGCCGCGGAGCTCGAACGGCTCAACGAACCACGCGACCAGGACCTCGTCACGCTTGGAGCGGACGAAATTCGCGTTACGCCGCTCGGGAGAATTTTCATTCGCAACGTCGCGATGACTTTCGACCGCTATCTGCACGAGCAGCAGATGGACAAGCGGCCGCTTTTCTCCAAGACTTTGTGAGCAGTTGGGTGAGGCGTCCGCGACAAGCCTTCGCTTAGGACTTAAACCGACACCGTGGATGATTCCAAACAGGTCGTCGTAATCGGTGGAGGCATATCCGGCCTCTCCTGCGCCTATCGACTTCGCCAACTGGCTATTCCGACCCTGCTTTTCGAAGCTACGCCCCGCGCCGGCGGCTTGATGGGAACTGTAGAAAAGGGCGGCTTTCTATTTGAAACCGGTCCGCAGAGCTTCCAGAGCACTCCGCTGCTGACAAAATTGATCGGTGAATTGAGGCTTGAAGGTGAACTTGTGCAAGCCGATCAGCGCTCGCCGCGATACATCCTTCGCCACGGGCGGATGCAGAAGATCGCCATGTCGCCGCAGGCGTTGCTCGCGGGCTCATTTCTCAGCCCGAAATCGCGCTGGAAGATTGCATCCGAAGCATTTCGTCGCACCAAGCCGCCGAGTGAAGAGGAATCGCTCGCAAGCTTTGTGCGCCGGAAATTCGGACACGAAATTCTGGAGTATCTCGTGTCGCCGTTTGTATCCGGTGTTTACGCGGGCGACCCGGAAAAGCTCAGCCTTCGCGCCGCGTTCCCTTCCCTTGAGGAGTGGGAGCGCGAGTACGGAAGCGTGATCCGCGGCGCCATGAAATCACGCAAGAAAAACGGCGAAAGAAAGCCGCCCGCGCTTTGCTCGTTCAAGCGCGGCATGACGACGCTCCCGAACACGCTGGCGACTTCGCTCGGCGGCGACATAAGGCAGGGTGTTCCGGTCGCATCGGTCACGCGAACGGGTTCGAGCGCTAATTCATATGAACTAAGGCTCGAAGGTGGCTCCGGCGCAGGTGCAATTCGTGCCGCTGCCGTAGTTGCCGCTGCGCCAAGCTACGCCACTTCCCACATTCTTCGTCCGCTCTCTGAAGCTTTGGCGGACATGCTTTCGGGCATCGCGTACGCGTCCGTCGCCGTGTACGGCGCCGGATACTACGACAAGCAAGCCGTGTTGCCGCCCGAGGGCTTCGGCGTTCTGATTCCGCGCAGCGAAAAGCATCGGACGCTGGGCATCGTTTGGAATTCCTCCTTATTTCCCGAACGCGCCCCTCGCGGCCAGTTTGCAATCACGAGCTTTCTCGGCGGCGCGATGGACGCCGATCTTTTCGAGCAATCCGACGAGGAAATCGCCGCGATAACGGAGAAAGACGGCGCCACGATTCTCGGCATCAGCGGCAGCCCCATTACGAGCTCGCTGTGGCGGCATCCCAAGGCTCTGCCGCAATACAATATGGGCCATGGTCATGTGGTTGAAGCGCTCCGTGACGCTGAGCGCTCCATGCCGGGACTTTTCTTTTCGGGAAATTATCTGGAAGGTCCGTCGATCGGAAAGTGCGTCGAGCACGCGTTCAAAACAGCCGAAGCCGTGCGCGACTATTTGAGCGCGCCGCAATCCGGCGCGTCAGCCAAGCCTTAGCGCGCGCTCTCGCGCGAATCGGCCAATCCTCAATCAGCGTGAGCGTCATGGACGGCATCTCCGCGAGTTCCAGCGCGGCTCGAACTGGTGATGCGGCCCCACGCGCTGGTCTTCCAGTTGTCCGCAACTTCGCGCGGCAATATCCATGGAGGCAGCTCGATGGCAAGCCGCCGCGCAAGCGCTTGCACGAAAGGCTCGTACATTTCGCGCAGCTTCCCCATTTTCGCGATCGATTCGGGCGTATCGCGAAGCTGAAACTCAGTGGAAGCGAGCAACGAGCGCAGGCGCTCAAAATCGGCATCAGGAAGGCGATCGCTGCTCAGCTTCGGCGCGGCGTAAAAAACTTGCGCAAGATCTACGACCGTATGCCGGCAAATCGCGAACGTGAGGCGAGCCTGGCGAGCGATTGGCCCCGTCTGATTCGCGAGCAGAATCGCACAGGCATCGAGAATCGCTACGAGCGCTCCGAGCCATGACTCGTTATTGTGCTGCGAGCGAAAGTAGCAAACCACCGGATACGAAATGTGGCTTTCGAGAATGTCCGCGGCGGCGCGTTCCCAATCGTGGAGGAGTTGTTCGAGATCGCGCGCGCCATCCGCACCGACATGGCGGCGCAGCAGTTCCGCCGCCGTGGGAGGCGAACCGGCGCGAGCGTCGAGCAGCACGATGCTCACTTCGCGCCGCGAGAACGCCTGATAGATCACGGGCAAATAGCTGAGCACGAGCGCGAGAAAGCCGAAGCCGAGCCCGCTCTCCGCCACGGCCAAGCCGCGCTCTAAGGGCGTGTGCGGCACGACATCACCGAGGCCGAGCGTGAACATCGTCGTGCCGCTCATATAAAAGAGCGTCGGCAGACTGGCGTCGATCCCGGCGGCCAGCGCGGCGCTGTGATAAAGGAAACCGAAACCGGCGATGATGGCCACCGCCCAGACGACGAAAAGCATCAGCAGCGAGAGCGGTCCGTAAAAACTGAGAAAGGATTCGCGGCGCGCGCGTTTACCGATCCACCGCGAAACGGCGCGCCAGACGGACCACGTTGTGCGGTAATAAAGCACCGTGAGGCGAAAGCGACGCGCCACCCGACGAGGCAGCACAACGGTCTCAAACGCCTCCCAGAGCACAACAATAATGATGGCGATCCCAGCGACCGCCGAGGTGATCATGCCGCCTGCTCGAGAACCGCGTTCAACGTGATTTCCGCGTTGAGCACGCGCGAAACCGGGCAGTTGGCCTTGGCTCCGGCGGCGGCTGCCTGGAACGCTTCGTTGGAGATGCCGGGGACACGCGCGGCGAGATCGAGATGAACTTTAGAAATGGTCCAACCGGCGTCGAGCTTTTCGAGAGTCACCTTCGCAGTCGCTTTCAAGGATTGCGGAGTAAAGTTCATCGTGCCCAGTTGAGCCGAAAGAGCCATGGCGAAGCATCCAGCGTGCGCCGCAGCAATCAACTCTTCGGGGTTTGTGCCTTTGCCGTTTTCAAAGCGCGTGGAGAAAGAATATTGGGTGTCTTGCAAGACGCCGCTCGCCGTCGAGATGACGCCGTTGCCTTCTTTGAGTGAGCCTTGCCAAACCGCGGTTGCTGCTCGTTCCATGGTGATGCTCCTTTCGGTGCAGAAATGCGAATGACGCTCAAACGGCGGTGCGCGAATTCAACACTAAAACGCGGATAGCGCCCACCGCGGAGGGCCTAGGAACCGAATGTTACATCGACGCTGCCCGTCGATGCATTAAGGGACGAGGACAATTTTCCCGTTGGCAGAGCTTTCCATGATCGCGACGTGCGCGCGCGAAGCTTCGGCCAGCGGAATTTCCTGCGAGACGACCGGCCGGAGCGTCTTGTTTTCCAGGCCGGCTGCAAGCGCCGAATGAATACTGAAAAGATCGGGAGCGGGAACGTTCCAGAGCGTCATGCCCAAAATCGCGCCGTCGCGCATCATCAGTTCGCGAGGGTTAATCTCGATATTCCCACGATTACCCACGACGACGACGCGTCCGCCGTGCGCGAGGATCGTGAGGTCGCGCGCAAGATTCACGTTGGCGAGCATTTCAATGATCACGTCATAGCCTCGTCCGCCGGTGACCGAGAGCGCCTTGTCGAAATGATCGGGCGTCTTATGGTCGAGCGCTTCGTGCGCTCCTTCGGCTTTGACTAACGCGCGCCCCTTATCGGTGCCGGCTGTGCCCACAACGTGCAGCCCCGCGGCTCGCGCCAATTGCGTAACGGCGATGCCGGCGCCTCCGCTGGCGCCGTGAACGAGTACGGCTTCGCCGGCACGCGCCCCGCCGCGATGAAAGAGCGCGCGGTAAGCCGTCCCGTAAGGAACGCCGAGCGCCGCGCCTTGTGCGAACGAAACGTGTTGCGACAAGGGGAAAACAGACGATTCATCACAGAGCGCCTGCTCGGCGTACGTGCCGCTCAGGCTGCCGGCTACATAGACGCGCGCGCCAGGCGCAAACCGCGTGGCGTTCTTGCCGGCTACCTCGACCGTCCCGGCACCGTCCGTTCCGGGAGTATAAGGGAGCGCCGGCTTGCGAGCGTAAACCCCCGCGCGAATGTAAGTCTCCACCGGGTTTACACCAGCGGCGTGAATCCGGACGACGACTTCGCTGGCTGCAGGCTTCAGTTCGGGGACATCTTCGACTCGCAGCACTTCGGGGCCGCCAAATTCTCTGACGCGAATGGCTTTCATGCGTTGCTCCTGGCTCCTCGATTCGATTCAGCGGGGGAAAGAAAGTTGCGGCGGAATTTCAGCGTGCGCTTGTGGGGCGGGGCGTTCCGGGTGCTTCGCGGCAATGGAATGAAAATTTAGCGTTTGGTCGATGCGGTCCAAAAGGCCACCGTACAGGTTCTCGTACGTGCCAAACACGAAGAACGGCACCATCGCAACCACAACCCATAGCTTAGCGCGTCTGGGGACCTTAGCTTCCGGCTCCCAACGAAAAAGCCGGCGGGAAATTTCAAACGCCACCCATAGGGCCACCGCCAAACCGAGGACGTCGGTGCCAAGGTCGACGAGATTGACGCGGCTCGTTGTGGACGTCTCCAGGCCGGCCGCGAGATACGTGGCCGGCATAAACAAGGCCGCACGCCGAATCCAAAGCGGCATCTCGCTCAGCGGGACCGTGGCGCCGGAGAGGAACAGGAACGCCAGCCAGATCAATTGGTTGATCAGCTGCGTCTCTTGCATGGTGTTCGTCACGCTCGCCACGATCAATCCGAAGGAAGAAAACGCAGCGGAGCCGAACGTGATCAATAGAAAGATCGCCCACGGATTGCCCCAGTTATGAATGTGAAGAACCCAGCGGCAAACGAGAATCTCGACCAAGAGCGTAGGCAGCGTTATTACATAATTCGAAAGGATGCTCGAAGCAAGGAGAGGTCCGGCCCCAATCGGCGCCAGGCGGAAACGGCGCAAAATGCCCTGCTCGCGGAAGGTGACGAGCTGCACGCTCAACCCCCAGAAGCTTCCCATTACCGTGACCGTCAGCAGCGCACCGAGCACATATTCGCTCAGAAATCCACCGTGCCGGCCGATGAAAACCACTGCGCCAACAAGAAAAAGCATCGGCATCATCAGGCTGAAAAAGAAAAAGGTGCGATTGCGCATCGCCAGGAGCATGCGCACTTTGGTTAGCGACCAAGTCGCCGTAATGGCCTTCGCTCGCCGAGTTTCATTGGCTGCTCTGGGGGCGGTCATTCGCGCAGCCTCCGGCCGGTTAGTTCAATAAAGACGTCCTCGAGCGTCGGCGAGAACATTTCGAGGCTCTGGAGTTCGTTGCCTTCGCTTTCAAGCTGCTTGACGAGCGCGACGATGGTCGCCGGCGGACGCGACGAATGCAGGACGTACGAGCCGTCGAATTCGCGGCAATCATTGACGGCGTCGATGTGGGCGAGCGCGCCGTTTGCAAGAGGGCGCGCAAGGCGGACTTCGATTCGTGTGCTGCCCGCCGAGCTGTGCTTGAGCTCCCGAGGCGTGCCGTGCGCGATCACTTTGCCCGAGTCGACGATCGCGACGCGATCACAGAGACGCTCGGCCTCCTCAATATAGTGCGTCGTGATGAGGACTGTCTTCTTTGCACGCTTGAGATCTTCGATGATGTCGTAAATCTCGCGTCGAACCTGCGGATCAAGGCCGGCGGTGGGTTCGTCGAGAAACACAACCTGCGGATCGTTCACGAGAGCCATGGCGAGCGCAAGGCGTTGCTTCTGCCCGCCGGAAAGATTTTTGTAGAACGCGGTGCTTTTTTCGTCGAGTTGGAAGCGCTTTAGCAGTTCGTCCGTGTCGACGTTCCGCTCGTAAAGCTCGGCGAAAAGCTCGATGGCCTCTTTGACGCGCAGTTTATCCGGCAGGTTTGTGGATTGCAGGATGGCGCCGATGCGCTCCTTGAATCGATCGCCGGATTCCTGCGGATCGAGGCCGCAGACGCGAACCACGCCGCGATCCGGCGTGCGCAGCCCTTCGAGAATCTCAACCGTGCTCGTCTTCCCCGCGCCATTCGGCCCGAGCAGGCCGAAAACTTCGCCCTCTTCGACGGCAAAGCTGACGCCGCGCACCGCCTCAACGGGTCCATAACTCTTATAAAGGTCTCTTACTTCGATAACGGGTGCGGCCACTTAAGTATGTAAAGGTCCTTTGCGGATTTCGGAACTGACAATTCTACTACCTCACGTTCGTCATAGGGAAACGAATCGGTCAGCACGGCCGGACTGGCGGCTTTTTTGCCTGGTTGTTCAGAGGCAACGACAAGCGATTTCCCGTGTTTAATTATGCGGAGTCAGAGAAGGCTCGGGCAATCGCTCCAGTATCGATGAACGGGAGCGCGATCATTTGGGGCGGCGTCTGGCAGGTTTGCCGCCGGCGCGCCTGGGTTTCGGCTTCGCGGGGGACCAAGCGTGCCTTTTCATATTGACTCTGCGTTCGGTCATCGTGACGCCTTCGGTTTCGAGCAGGCGGCGTTGCAGGCTGGCGTGCGGCTCCGCGATGAGGAGCCGTCCGCCAGCGCCGACGACGCGGTGCCATGGAATGCCGCGGCCGGATGGGCATGCGGCCATCGCGTGACCAGCCGCGCGCGCTCCGCCGCGCAACCGCAACGCACGCGCGATTTCACCGTACGTCGTGACGCGGCCGCGCGGTATTTTCTTTACCAGCGAATACACAGGCTGCCAGGACATTTCTCCTCCGGCTCACTGATTTGGCAGATTCGGTGTCTAAGAATTAGCGGCTCGACGATTCACCGGGCTGGATCGTCGGGTATTTTTTATTGGTTTGTCGGTGCCGTTCCGGGTAAGCCGTGAGGCAGTTGCGAGCCGGAAAATGAGGCGACTCGGCGGCACGATTCGGCATCTAAATGAGTACAATCGAAATTCTCTCGGGCCGCGTTCCAATACGGCGCAATCGGCTGTAGTAAGGCTTTTGTTTGCTTCATTTTCTTTCCTCGGCCGCTCCCGCTCACGTGCTTCGACAGTAATAACGGATTGGATGCAACCCTGTATGTTCCCTGGCATCGTATCATTGACGGCGTAGTGGACGGATCGTACACTACGCGCAGTTGGAAGCTAAAAGGAGTTTTCCTTTGGCGTTTGTCCGGCGGAAAGGCAACACCTACTTCCTGGTGCACAACGTGCGCCGGCGGGGCAAGGTGCAACAGATCCACCTGGCGCGGTTGGGAGACCGGCCGCGCATAACCGATGAGGTGGTCCGGCGCGTCACTCGCGACCACCCCTTCCTCGAACTGGATTGGTCGCGGCTGCGGGAAGACGTAAACAGCCGCGTCGAACTGTTCGACGTCCGTTCACCCTACGTGCAGAGCCTAATGCAAACGCTTCGTAACCTTAACCTGGACCTGGCCGACCTCTCGCCGCCGCTCTTGCGGCTGACCGATCGCGCCAATTCAAGCCGGGAACTGGTCACGCAACTGCGATTGCTTCGGTCAACGCTCGATATCAAGCTGGACCAACTCGAGCGCACTGAGCCGCGCATTCGCGAGAGCGGAAGGATTTTCCGGTAGGAGCATAACCATGGGCGCAGCAGCACAACTAGACCCGACACTCCGCAGCGTGGAGTCGCGCGATTTTGAGGCGGGGTTGCGGCGGAAGATCGTGGGGCAGGACGAGGCGGTGCAGGCGGTGGTCGATCTGTACCAAGTATTCCGTGCGGGCTTGAATTCGCCCGGGCGGCCCGTCGGCAACCTGCTGTTTCTTGGGCCGACCGGCGCGGGCAAGACGCGCG
>DATEME010000386.1:0-2824 GCA_035275865.1 Candidatus Acidiferrales bacterium
CCGATGAAACGGGCGATTCAGAAGCTGATACAAGACCCGCTCGCGCTGCGTATTCTAGATGGAGAGGTCCACAACGGGAATGACGTCCTTGTGGACGCGGATGCGAAGACCTGCGAGATGACATTTAAGAGCGAGGCTGTAAAGGCGGGCGCCGCCTAATCCGGCGCCGAGGGAAGTAGGGCCCAGAGGATAAGAAGATGAAAACGATCAAGACTGCCTTTTTGTTGACGGCGCTTACCCTGCTGCTCTTATTCATCGGCGGGGCGCTTGGCGGACGCGGCGGCATGACGATCGCATTAATTATGGCGATCATCATGAACGGGAGCGCGTATTTCTTCTCGGACAAGATCGCGTTGATGTCCAGCGGCGCGCAACCCATTAGCCGCGAGGACTCGCCGCGGCTTTACCAAGTGATGGAGCGGCTGGCGGCGAAGGCGAATCTGCCCGTGCCGAAGCTGTATATGATTCCGCAGCCCGCGCCCAATGCGTTTGCGACGGGACGAAATCCGCGGCACGCATCCGTGGCCGTTACGCAAGGCCTGATCCAGCTAATGAACGACGATGAGCTCGAAGGCGTGATCGCGCATGAGCTTTCGCATGTGCGCAATTACGACATTTTGACTTCGTCGATTGCCGCTACTCTAGCGGGCGCTATTACGTGGATCGCATCCATGGGCAAATGGGCAATGATCTTCGGTGGCTGGGGCGGCGGCGGACGCGACGACCGCGAAGGTGGCGGCCTTGCGGCACTGATCATGATCTTCGTCGCTCCGCTTGCGGCACTTTTGCTGCAATTGGGCATCTCGCGCCAACGCGAGTATCAGGCGGACGCTTCGGGGGCGAGAATGGTCGGCCATCCTTATGGATTGATCAGCGCACTCGAGAAACTCGAGGCATACAACAACCAGATTCCCATGAACGTGCCGCAGACGACGGCCGCGCTGATGATCGTGGCGCCGTTTTCGCCTCGTCAACTATTCCGCGGTCTGTTTGCCACACATCCGCCGTTGCCCGAGCGGATTGCGGTGCTGCGGAATATGACGTTTACGCGATAAAGGCGGCGCACGAACTGCAGGGTCAGTCGGCCGCTAATTTGAATTGCGAGGGCGGGGGATTAATTCCCCGCCCTCTTTTTTTTCTGCGCTAAATGTCCGCGTCCATGCTGAGACTTTCGATCATGGCATCGAGTTGCTTCTGAGCCTCATCTTTTTTAAATTGCAGGTCGTCGGATTCATTTTTCAGATTTTCGAGCTGTGTTTCCTGATCGGAAAGCTGTTTGGTGTAGTGTTGCGTCAGGGCGCGTTCTTCGGGAGTGCCTTTGAGCGCCTTCATGTTTTCGCGCAGGCGTTGCTGATCGTCGAATATCTTCTGAGTTTCGTCTTCGCGTTCTGAGATCTGGTCGTCGAGCTGAGAAACCTGATCCTTTTGCGCGACGATTTTTCTCAGTGCCGCCTCTACCGCTGGATTAATCGACCTTTCCTGAAGGAAAAGCGCCACCTGCTCGTTTGTGACGTTCGATAGGGCATAACGCGCCTCGAGCGGGGCGGCTTCGCGGACGGTAAACGTTGCCGTGCCCTTTGCGCCGACATTTACGCGGAAGCGATACGCAGTCAAAGTGGTCTCATCCGGTTTCGGATCGTTAGGATTGAGGTTCCATCCGGCGCGGACCGGGTGCTCGATCAGAACCGTGCGGCCGGAAGTATCGTCATTGCGAATCGTATAGGTGGTTGTTTCGCGCTGCTCGCTGGTTTGCGTCATCATGCCGTGGAAGATGTGGACTTTTGTGACGCGCTCGTGGCTGTTTGACGCGCTCTTTTGCACGCGCACGCCAATATCCGTAGCGTAAGAGATCAGGCGCTTTTCACCGGGCTTGATTGGATCTGTGATGCCTTCGCCGGCGAAGGTCTCGTCTTCGAGCACGCTGAAGCTGCCGCCATCGAGCGTGTCATCGCTCGAGTTGGTGAGCCACAACGCTCGCAGCGGACGGGCCGATCCGAGCGATGTGTTCCAGAGCGACACTTTCTCGGCATCAATGTGCGTCTGAACGATCGGAACGAGCGCAGATTCGTTTTTATGAATTGTGACGCGGTCTTTCAGCTTGTATTCGAAGAGATCGCCGAGGTCGTTTCCTTGCGCCGCGCTGATCATTTGCTGGCGGGCGGCGGAAATAGCGCTATTGCTCAGCATGCCTCCGGCAGAGCCGATTCCGGCGCCATAACCATTGCCAACGCTGCGCGCCAAAACAGAGGGTGATCCGTTGGCGAGGCCGAGTTCAGAGCCTGATCCGATGTTTCTGCTGGACGCGATCCCGGCGACTTCTTCTGCAGACTCGGTCTCGACCGAGCGCGCTGTGGCATTCACGGTAACGGTGTCGGAAACAATGCCGACGTTCAGCCGAAGATCCTGCGTAACCTCGCGACCGCCACCCAGTGAGAGGCCGGTCATCCTGAGTGTCTGAAAGCCGAGCATGCTTGCCTGAAGCTGGTAACCGCCTGAAGGCAGGTCGCCGAATTGGTAGCGGCCCTGCGCATCGGTGACAATCGAACCAGCAGGCTGGCCGGAAGGAGTCATCAACGTGACACTCGCTCCGGGAATGGCCGCTCCTGTGGGATCGGTCACGACGCCCGAGAGAGATGCAAGCCCGCCAACCATTGCACCTTCGTGCGTCTGAGGCATCAACTCAGCAAGCTGCGGCAGCGGCACAACCGGACGGCGCGCATAGTAAGGTTGGGAAAGCTGCTGGATGAAGGACTGAGGCGCGCCGGAAACGAGCGACATTTCGACATTGTCCCAGTCCTCTCCGACCGTGTTGTCGACGATTGCC
>DATEME010000387.1:0-3734 GCA_035275865.1 Candidatus Acidiferrales bacterium
GAAGAATGCAGATGCAGGTGATGTGATATTCGGCGAACTCGCGAGTGCTCACTTGCGCGTCGAACCGGGACGATTGCTGCGAAACGCATTTTCCGTCTCCGGCGGAAGCCCTTCGCGAACGAAGGCGTTCGGCGAAGGTGCCATTTCGATTCAGGACGAGGCTTCGCAAACCGTCCCGCTGCTGCTTGGTGTGCAACAAGGCGACTGCGTTCTCGATTTATGCGCCGCGCCAGGAGGAAAGACGGCTGTGCTGGCGAGAGCCGCCGGGGAAAGCGGATTTGTGCTCGCCGCGGACCTGTATGCGCATCGCCTGCGTGCCGCGAAAGCACAATTTTCGCGCCTACATCTTAATGGCATCCATCTCGTGGCGATTGATGCCGAAAAGCCGCTGCCGTTCGCCAAGAGCTTTGATCGCATTCTCGTTGACGCGCCGTGCTCGGGCACAGGAACACTTGCCCGGCACCCCGAAATTCGTTGGCGGCTTAAGCCTGAGCGGCTTGACGAGTTTCATCGCCTGCAGGTCGCAATCCTGTGCAATGCCATCGTGCAGGCCGTGCCAGGAGGAAAAATTCTCTATTCAACTTGCTCGATGGAGCCGGAAGAGAACGAACGCGTGATCGACGAAGTGATGAAAAGCGGGAGTATCCGCCGCGCATCGGTAGCGGAGCTATCGAGCAGGTTGACGCCGCATTTGGCGCCAAATCTCGACGCCGCGCAATTGCTTGATGAGGCGGGCGTATTCCGCACCTCACCCACAAGAGACGGCACTGACGGTTTCTTTGCGGCGTTGCTTGAGAAGGACAAATAGAAAACGCACGCGGGCCGTATGGGAGAAGCGTCACTTCTACGGCTTGGGTTTCGAATGGAGTTCGTAGTCGATGTATTGCTCGACGGTCGCAGGATCCCCGCCGACGACCGGCCTCCCATTGACGTAAACCGTTGGCGTGCTGCTCACGCCCAAAGTAATCGCGTCGGCTCGGTTCGCTTCAACGGCTTTGGCAGCTTCCGGAGACGAGAGACAGGATTTGAATGCATCCGCATTGAGTCCCGCGTCTTTTGCCAAACTGTTCAATTCATCAAAAGCATTTTCAGGCGTGATGTTGTCCTGATTCTTGAAGATGGCATCGTGCATTTTCCAGAACGCGCCCGGCGATTGCATGTAGGCGCAACGGCCCGCCACGGCCGCAGTCTCAGCCCACGGGTGAATGTCGACGAGCGGAAAGTCCTTATAGATGAGCCGCACTTGCGGATATTTCGTATGGATCGCAGCGAAATCGTCGTTGAATTCCTTGCAGTGCGGGCACTCAAAATCGGCGAATTCCACCAGCGTTACCGGCGCGTTTTCGGGGCCGGTCGAAGGGTTCCCGGCAATGTTCATATGCGCGCGAACCTGCGCGTAAGGATCGCCGTGAAGACTGAACATATCGCCACGGAGAAGAGTCTTGCCGTCTTTGCTGACGTAGACTTCGCCGTTGTCCGATTGGCCGTTGTAAGTCACCTGGATGGGAACCTTGTAATATTCCGGCGCGGGCGCGGGCGACAGAGGGCCGACGTTCACTTTGTAATCGGGCCCCCAGGCGTAAAGGTCGCGCACGAAAGCTTCGGTGGCCTTGAGAAGCTGCTCCTGTTCAGGGCTGAGGGTGCTCTGGGACGCAGATGGAGCAGCCGTATCTCTCTTGGCTGAGGAAGCCGCAGTTTGCGCCGGGCAGGAACCTGCCAAAAGAAGCCCGGAAATCGCGAGCACACAAATTAGAAATCGACGTTGCTCGTTGCCCATTGATACGCCCGCCCTTTTCCCTGCCGCACGCGCGGCCGCAACATTATAGCCGTATGGCTTTCGTGAACCGCGTCAAATGAGCGAGCATGCCGGAAAGCCCTGCCGAAGAAGATCCAAAAATTGAAGCGTACACGAGGATGAACGTGAGAATGATCATGATAATGCTCGACGACCACGCGATCACATTGAACGTTAACGTATTCGTGTAGTCGCCCATGAGTTCGCGGCGGTTGATCAGGAGCAAAATGAAAATCAGGACGACGGGCAGCCAGACGCCGTTGCCGACCTGCGAATAGATCAGGATTTTCCAGAGCGCCTGATCGCTCCTCGGAAGCAGCACGACTCCTGCGCCCACTACGATCAGCAGCGTGTAAAGCGAATAGAACGTGGGCGCTTCCTTGAATTTGCGATCGAGCCCCGCCTCGAAACCCATGCCCTCGCAAATCACGTGGGCCGTCGAAAGCGGCAAGATCGAGGCGGCGAAGAGCGATGCATTCAGCAATCCAAACGCAAAAAGAAACCCGGCCCATTTCCCTGCCAGCGGCACTAGCGCCTGGGCTGCCTCGGCCGCACTCGAAATACTCGTGAGGCCCTTCGCGTTGAGCGTAGCGCCGCAGCAGACGATGATGAAGAAGACGATCGCCATGCAGGAGATGCTGCCAACGAGCACGTCAAGCCGCGCGTGCTTGTATTGGCGCGGCCCCACACGTTTTTCGACGAAACCAGCTTGCAAATAGAAAAACTGCCAAGGCGCAATCGTGGTTCCCACGAGGCCGGTGAGCATCAGCAGGTACGGCACGTTCATATGCGCAGAGGGAATAACGGTCGCTTTCGCGGCGACCAGCCAATCGGGGCGCGCCAAAAACGCGGACGCCACATAAGACAAATAGAACACACACGCGACGAGAAATATCTTTTCGACGATCTTATACGTTCCGTACACGACCAAGAGCCATACCGCAATGGCCGCCAGCGGCACGGCGACATATTTGCTGACGTGCAGCACTTCGGACGATTCGGCCACGCCGGCAAATTCGGCAACCGTGTTGGCCATATCGACGAATAGCGCTGCGATCATCACGAAAAAAGTGGCGCGAAATCCGAACTCCTCGCGTATCAGGTCGGAAAGCCCCTTGCCGGTAACGACGCCCATTCGCGCGCACATCTCTTCGCTGACGTAAAGTGCGATCGTCATCGGAATCAGCGACCATAGCAGCGCGTACCCGAATTGCGCGCCCGCCCCGGTGTACGTACTGATTCCGCCCGCGTCATTGTCCACGTTGGACGTGATCAGTCCCGGGCCCACGACGGCGAGGACTAACGCAATCCGCTTTCGCCACGAACGCGTGCGGCGGTTGAATTCCTTGCCGCGCGCCGTCAGCCGCGAGACCGTATCCGTCAATGTGATCCACGTGTTCATGATTCCACTAAACAGAAGTCCTCAGAGCTTCGCCATCAGGCGGCTCACCACATCGTCTACAGTGATCGCGCCGAGCGGTCTGCCGAGATCGTTCACTACCGTAAGACTGCGCAAATTGTACTTGTCAAACAGCTCATAAACTTCATTCTCATTCGCCTCCGTTTTCAAGGAAAGCAACGGGACGAACGCAAGATCGGCCATGCGCTCGTCGGCGCTGGCAAGCACCAGCCGAGCAACCGGAACGGTGCCCGCGAACATCGCTTCGCGATTGATCATAACGATGTTATCGAGCTGATCGAGCGCGATTTCATGAAAACGGATGTAATCGACTACCTCGCCGCGCGTCGCATCCTCGCCGACAACCACGACCTCGGTGTTCATCATGCCGCCCGCGGTATTCTCGCCGAACCGCAAAAGTTCCTCGACTTCGTGTGCCTCGCGATGTTCCATCTCGCCGAGCACTTCCCGCGACTTCTCGGGCGGCAAGTTCGCGATGAGGTCGGCGGCCTCATCCGGGTTCATCTCTTCGAGAATGTC
>DATEME010000388.1:0-14641 GCA_035275865.1 Candidatus Acidiferrales bacterium
TGCAGCGTCCCTGACGTTGGAGCAAAGAAAGGCGGCGCTTGAACGCGCATTTCAGGTGAACGATCTTTTCCTGCAGCGATGGCCGCGTTTTGGCGAGTTGCGTTCGCGGCTAAATTCGAGCGGCGTCGAGGCGTGTGCAGCCCACTGGAGCGCCGGAGACTGGCGCGATTTGCAAGTGCTCTCGCAATTGGCGTGGATGGATGAGGAATATCTGCAAAAGGATCCCGCGGTACGCGGACTCTCGGACAAGGGAAGCGGTTTCAGCGAGGACGATAAAGCGCTCTTGCTCGATAAGCAGCATGAACTACTCGCGGCAGTCCTGCCGGAATACAGGCTCGCTGCGGCTCGGGGGCAGATCGAAATCTCGACTACGCCCTATTACCATCCGATTCTTCCACTTTTGTGCGACAGCGATATTGCGTCCGTGGCGAATCCACACACGACGAAGCCTGTGCCGGCGTTTCGGCATCCGGAAGACGCGCGCGAACAACTCGTCAGGGCCGTCGCATATCACGAGCGAGTATTCGGACAAAAGCCAGCCGGGTTGTGGCCCTCGGAGGGATCGGTTTCCGATCAGGCGCTCGAAATCGCGATGGAGTTGGGTTTCAAGTGGTTTGCCACGGATGAAGGCGTACTTGGCCGGACGAAAAGCATCGGATTTTGGCGCGACGCGAGCGGGTATCCGGAAAATGGCGCAGAGTTGTACACGCCGTGGCGTTTGCGGCGAAATGGACGCGAGATGAGCGGATTTTTCCGCGATCACTACATTTCGGACCTTGCAGGCTTCGTCTACAGCCGAATGGGCGCACAGGCCGCGGCGGACGACTTGCATCGCAGAATCCGTTCGATTGGAGAGCGCGAGCCGAGGGGACGTACGGCCACGGTGAGCATGATCCTCGATGGCGAGAACGCCTGGGAATACTATCCGGAAAACGGCCGCGAGTTTTTGCGCGAATTCTACCGGTGTATCGAAAAGGACCCGGAGATTTTCGCCTACACAATGAGCGAAGCGATGGAAGCCGCTCCCGGTCAGCCCGTTCTGGAAGGAATTTTCCCCGCGTCGTGGATCAATGCGAATTTCGACGTGTGGATTGGGCACGGAGAAGACGTGCGCGCATGGGACCTGCTGCGCGACGCGCGTGACGCGTATCAACGCGCTGTGCAACGCGCTGGGCTGAAGGGCAATCCTGCGTCGACGGCCGCAGCGATCGAGCAAAAACACACATCACTCGATGAGGGTAGAGTCGGCACGGAAACAGCAAAGACCGGTGCCGCGCGTGGCGATGGAGGCGCGGCGGACCCGGCCGTGATTGCGCAGCTGAATCGCGCGTTTGAGTCAGTTCTGGCTGCCGAGGGCAGCGACTGGTGTTGGTGGTATGGACCAGAGCACGGTTCGCAAAATGACGCGGATTTCGACGCGCTGTACCGTAAGCATTTGAGCGAGATCTATCGTGCCCTCGGCGAACCGGCGCCGGACGCCCTCGCGCGCCCGATCAAGAAAGCGCCGGAACGCGGGCAAAACATTCCGCCGCAAGCGTTTCTCGACGTGCGAATCACTGGCAACGAGAGCAGTTACTTCGAATGGCTGGGAGCGGGACTCTACACCACTTCGCGGCAGGGCGGCGCGATGCACGGCCGCCTATACGTGCTTGCGGAGTTTCTCTATGGCTTCAGCAAGGACCGGCTGTTTCTGCGCGTCGACCCGTTTTCGGAGGCTGTGGAGAGCATGAGGGAGTTTCAGCTGCGCGTGACGATCTGGGGATCGAAGGAGACGAGAATTACGTTGCGGGTCGAGAATCGAAAGCTCACCGGCGTGATTGTCGAACGGGCGGGCATATGCTTGCTGGACCCTTCGCAGTTTGTGGAGGCCGCATACGACAAGATCATCGAACTGAGCATTGCGCGGGGCTTCTTCGATCTGTCGGGTAGAAGAGAGCTGCTGCTCAGTGTGGCTCTTTGGAGCGGCGGGCTGCCGGTTGATGTGCTGCCTGTGGAGGGAATGCTTAGCGTCACGTTGGGCGAGGAGAGTTTCGCCTGGGGATGAGCGCACATCAGCCCAGCCTTTCCGCCGGCCAAGACGGACCGGCTGCGCGGCGAATTTGGTCTGCCAAATCTTCACGAAACCCGAAAGTAATCGGGGTTTCGCGGCCGAACTGAAACCGCACTACATTCCAGAATAGAACCTTCGCGCGGTAGATCGTAGTTTCACTCCAGGGAATGAATAGCGGCGGATGGCCCACGCGGAACAGCCACGGCATCGCCATGTACAAACCCGCAGGGCTCGCTCCGATGGTCAGGCAGTTGTTGTAATGCGAGCCATATCTTGCCGTCGCGCCCTTAAAGCGCCAGCGCTCGCGCGGGAAATCGCCTTGAAGCGGGAACTGCTGGGCGAGCCGATGCCAGCCCGTCATCCTGCTCACCGCGACTCCCGTAAAAAACCAGGAAAATGCAAAAAGGCCTGCGATGAGCGCGACCAATGTCGGGCCGTGGGGTCCAGATGCGTGCATGGAAATATTTTAGGTGCAGAGTCGCGCCCTGCCGCAAACTCGTTTAACGATTTGCCGAAAAGCGCACGTATTGACATTTCGCGATGACGGCGCGATAGTTCGAGCGTTCTGAGCGCATTCGCGTCCGGATCGCAACACAACTAAACGAAATTGGCTCGAAGTTTGAGCCGCCCATCCCGGGAACGAGAGCCTTCTCGCTGCCGGGGGAAGGCCTAAATGAAAAAGACGCTCCCGGTAGTCGTGTTGGCGCTCGCCTGCGTGGCAATCATCGTCGGTGTGATTCATGCTCCAGCATCCATGAATTCCGTGGCCTCCTCACTCGTTCTAAAACCAATTGCCAAAAAATCTGTGCGCGCTCAAGCATTCGCGAGAACTGTGCCTGCTCGAGCATTGGCGCGAAGGAGCGCCGTTCCGACAGGAGATATCGCAATCGGCGGACCGGCGGGCGCCGAGCGGACAATCCAGCGTTCACCAGCGCAGGCCAACTCCCGCGAGCGGATCGCGGCGTCGCTCGTTTCGGCGCACGCCGTTTTTGAACCAGCTGCAAATGCAGATAAGAACGGGGCGCAGTTCGTCGGCAGGGCCAACGGGATGGATGTCGCGCTAACAACCACTGGAATCGTTGTGCGCGTAAGGCCGACGGACAAGGGCAACCCGGCGCCGGACACGCTGCGGATTCACCTGAAAGGCGCCGGCGGTCTTGTGTGGCATGGCGAGGATAAAGCGCAAAGTGAAAGCAATTACTTCGTTGGGAACGATCCAGAGAAATGGCGAACGCACGTTGCGCGGTTTCAGCGCGTGGAGACTGCGGATTCCGGCGGATTAGGGTTAGCGGTTTATGGCGATGGAAATGATGAGGGATCGCGCGGGGGGCAAGGAATCGAATATGACGTGCGTCTGGATAGCGGCGTCGATCCGGCAAAGGTCCGCCTGGAATTAAGCGGCGCGCGCGACGTGCGGATCGATCAAAAAGGCGATCTCGTGCTGCATCTCGGCGGCCGCGAACTAAGGATGGAAAGGCCCGCAATCTATGAGCAGATCTCGACATTTCACACAAGCTCGCAAAGGCGAAAAACGACTTCGAATCCGCGCCCGCGAAAAAGCACTTCCAGCCGCTCCAGGCCGCACAGCTCACGCGGCACAAGGCCGCCACGAATAAATACGCGCGGCTCGGCGAACACGGGGCGGCGAAGAGTGCGCCCGTCGGTGTATGAAGGCTCGCGTTCGCCACGAAAAAGACCAACGAAGAAGATTCCCTCGTTGCCGTTGGGCGATAATTCCGTGAAAAGGGGCGCGTCAAAGACGAGGCCGCGAGCTTCCGGTCCTCGCGAAAGCGGGCATCGCATCGATGGCGGCTATGTCCTAGAGGCCGATGGCTCGATCGGGTTTTGGGTGGGGCAGCACGATCGCAATGCCGCTCTAGTGATTGACCCCTCCATCACCGTTACGTACGCTTCCTTCCTTGGCGGAACAGGCGCGGATTCAGTGAACAGCATGGCGATCGATGCGACCGGGAACGTATATGTCGCCGGGACGACAACTTCCGCTGCGACTTTTCCGGAAGCTGCGAATGGAATTGAAGGCAACATTCGCGGCACGGCGCAACTATTTCTGGCCAAGATCGCCATTTCGCCCACGGGAGCCGACTCGCTTCAGTACGTCACGTTTTTTGGTGGAAGCAATGCACAAGCGGGCGGGGAAGTGGCCGTCGACGCAAATGGAAATGCGGCGGTGCTTGGGACGACGACTTCAGCAGATTATCCCGTTACGGATGGCCGCACTCCGACGCAGGGCCTGACAGGCGGAACCGGAAATGATCTTGCGGTGAGCGAAGTGGCTGCCACAGGCTCTGATCTGATTTTCTCGACGATATTTGGCGGCAACGGCAGCGAGTCGGCCAATGCAACGGCCGGAACGCCACTTACTTCCTCGTTGAATATCCCGGCAGGGCAGGGCGGCATCGCATTCGATGCGCCCGGAAATGTCTATGTGGTGTCTGACACGACGTCGACCGATTTACCGACCACAGGCGGAGCGTATCAACCGGCGTTTGGAGGAAAAGCCGCCAGCGACGGGTTCATCGCGGAATTCCAGACTCAAAATGTAGCTCAAGGGGCGAACGACCTCTTGTATTGCTCATATCTTGGGACAAATTCAGAAGGTCACATTTCGATTGGCGGCGTCGCGGTGGATTCGGCGATGCCGCCGGGCGTGTATGTGGCGGGATCCACTCTTAACGCATTCAATGGATTTCCCACGCGAGGCGCAGTGCAGACCGCTTACGGCGGCGGCGCGTCGGACGCATTCTTAATGAAGTTCGTGCCGGCGGGCAACGGTGCGAGCGATTTAGTGTATGCCACGCTTCTTGGTGGCAGCGGAATGGACGAGGCGCTCGGCGTCACGGTCGATTCGCAAACGCCGCCAAACGCATACGTCGTGGGGGCGACGCAATCGCTAACGTTTCCGGAAAATCCAGCCGTCGCAGGACCGAGCACGAAGCTGTATCAGCCGTCGCCTCCTCCGGGAGCGCCTCCCATTCAAAATGCATTCCTCGCTGTAGTCGCGTGGAATCCCGGCGCGCAGACTTCGTCCCTGCAATACTTCACATATTTCGGAGGTTCCAACCAGGACGCAGCTCAGGCGGTCGCTGCGTCGTCTCCAAACGGCGTGTACGTATCCGGCTCGACGACCTCGAGCAACTTTGGATGGCACGACAACGTGCAGCCGTTTAACGGCGCGGCCGACGCGTTTCTTGTCAAGCTGGATACGACCCAATCGGGCGCCGCATCGCTGAAATACGCAACTCCGCTGGCGGGATCGTTTATCACGCCGGGTGCAAGCGTCATTACGCTGGGAAATGCCATCGCAGCGGACGGGCAAGGCGATGTTTATGTCGCGGGAGAAACGACGGCGGTGAATTTCCCCACGGCGCTGACCAGCGGCGGCACCATAAATGGCTTTCAGCAAGTCTGCGGGAGCTGCCAAGAGAGTCCCGCGCAAAGCGACGCATTCGTTGCAGGAGTCCGAGAATCCACCGCTTCGGGTCCGGCTGTCTCCTTTAATGTCGGAAAACTGAGTTTTGGTTCCACGGGCGTCCAAATTGGAACTGCCGCGGTCCCGCAACCGTTCGCGATCATCAACACGGGAGACGCGGCGCTGAATTTCTCCACAACGAGTCCGCCGACAGTGACCGGCGCGAATGGCGGAGATTTCTCGATTACGGTTGCATCCGGCGCCGGATGTCCGCAGCCGCTTCAGCCCGGACAAGTTTGCCAGGCGGAGCTGAATTTCGTCCCTTCGGCCGCAGGTCTCGAGGGCGGAGTTGTTTCCATAACAGACGATGCGCCCGGGAGCCCGCAGCTGTTGGAGGTGACAGGAACCGGTGTAGGCCCGCTGACCGTCTCACCTGCGAGCTTCGCGTTTGGTACTGTTCCGCTCGGCGACGCGCCGACGAAGCATGACATCGAGGTGAGCATTACCGCGGGACTGGATGTAAGCAATTTCAGTTTCACTCTGTCCGGACCGGATACGGCCCAGTTTGCATGGGAGCCTTTGGCAACGCCGTGCGTATCCGGCGTAGTGCTAACTACAGGAAGTTCCTGCGATATCTGGTACGCGTTTGCGCCAATCACGACGGGCAGTTTTCGGGCTGAGCTCGATATCACAGGCTTGATAAACGGTGCTCCGATAACAGAAAAACTGCCGCTGGCGGGCACAGCGGTCGCGGCTTTGGCCGTGCCAATCACCGCTCCCACACAACTCATTTTTCGCAGCGAGCCGCTCGGATCATCCGAAACTCTTTCCGTGCTTGTTTCGAACACCGGTACGGCACCCCTGACGCTCACACAGCCGATCGGATTTACGGGAACGAACGCGAGCGATTTCAGCCAAGCGAACGATTGCCCGACAAGCATCGCGCCTGACTCGTGGTGCACCGTGTACGTGCAATTCGCGCCGCAAACCACAGGAGCTAAAGTTGCGAGCCTGACAATCACAGACAACGCGCCGGGGAGCCTGCAACTGGTCGCCTTGAGCGGAACAGCCGTCGCACCGCCGCAGGCTCAGGTCGCACCCGCGAGCTGGGATTTCGGATCGCAAAATGTCGGGACCCAAAGCTCTCCGCAGACGCTCACGATCACCAATAACGGAAACGTTTTGCTCAATTTCACACAAGCGATTGGAGTCGGGGGAACGAATCCGGCTGATTTCCAGGAAACGAACAATTGCCCAATTAGCGTTGCGCCAGGATCGTCTTGCAATATTTCGGTTACATTCTCGCCGCAATCGGCGGGGGCTCGGTCCGCGAGCATCAACATCGCGAATAATGCGCCAGGCAGCCCGCAAGACGTGCCTCTCGCCGGAACCGGAGTCCTTTTGTCCCAGACGCAAGTAACTCCGACCAGCCTGAGCTTTGGAACGCAAGTCATCGGAAGCTTGAGCGCGCCGCAATCCATTTCCGTAAGGAATACCGGCAGCGCGCCACTTATTTTCGAGCAGATCGCTTTCGGCGGCGCGAATGGCGCGGATTTCCTCGAGAGCGACAACTGCCTCGGGAACGAGATTGCACCCAACCTATCGTGCACGGTTTTTGTGAGATTTTCGCCGCAGTTGACGGGCGCAAAGACAGCGAGTCTTGCGATTACGGATAACGCTCCGGGTAGCCCGCAGACTGTGAGCGTCAGTGGAACAGCGGCGCAGCCCGCAAGCATTCAGGTGACGCCCTCGATGCTGAACTTCGCCACGCCCCAAAGCGTTGGTACGATGAGCCCGGCGCAAACGGTGACGATCGTCAATCAAGGCTCCGTGGCGATCACGTTCACGCAGGGTGCGAGCAGCATCGCAATCGGCGGTACGGACGCAAACGATTTTTCGGAGGCCAGCAATTGCAGCGTGCAGTCGGGCCTTCAGCCGGGCTCGACATGCACCGTAAATGTGATGTTCGCGCCAATGAGCGGCGGGAACCAAGCTGCGGTGCTGTCAATTGCGGATAGCGCACCGGGCAGCCCGCAGACTGTTGCGCTGAGCGGCACCGGCATACAGGCCAACGCACAAGTGTCGCCGACGGCGCTGTCATTCAACAGCCAGACCGTTGGCACGACCAGTTCCGCGCAGACGATAACCGTGACCAGCATTGGGCCAGGGCAGCCGCTGAACGTAACGAAGGTGAGCTTCAGCGGCGTGAATGCCGCGGATTTTGCGGAGACCGACAATTGCGGCGGCCCGGTCACGGCGACCTGTGCAATCAACGTGACGTTTACGCCGATCTGCGCAAACGAGTCGGCGTCACGCAGCGCGACCCTGGCAATCCAGGACAATGGCTCGGTGCCTTCGCAGACCGTGCCGCTAACGGGCACGGCGACGGGCGATTTTTGCGTGTCGGCATCGCCGGGCTCAATGAACGAGACCGTCGCGGCGGGCACAACCGCTGTCTTTCCGCCGACTGCATCGCCGCCCATTTCCATCATCTCCATAGGTTCATTCAGCGGTACGGTGAATTTGGCTTGCTCAAGCAATCCGGTGGGGCCGACGTGCACGTTTTCGCCGAGCGCTGCGATCACAGTAAGCCCTAATGTCCCGGCCCAAATCGAAGTGCAGGCGGCGACGAGCGTCTCATCGAGCGCCGCTGCGGTTTGGCCGGAAGCAGGGAACTGGGGCAAGCGGTTGATATGGCTGGCTACCGGCTTGATCGCTCTAATCGTGGCCCTTGGCAAGGGAAGAAGGCCACGTGACTTGGCGCTTGCCGGAGCCGTGCTGGCAGTGCTCTGTGTAGCGCTTACGTCCTGCGGCGGAGGTGGAGGCGCCGGAGCAAACGTTTCGAGCGCCCCGCCGCCACCGCTGGCCGGGGCGTATACACTCACGGTAACGGCAAACGACGGTGGCGAGACGCAGACGCTCTCTCTGCGCCTGAACGTTACGCCGTGAACTGCAAGCGCGAACTGATCAATATTCCAGCAGCGTTATTTTGTCTGTAAGGCCGCGACCGCCGACGATGTCCGCCACGAGCGGGATTCTCAGCAGATTGAAAACCTGGTTACGCAGAAAGATCGCAGCTTTCGATTTCGGCGCAAACGTTCCCGCTAAGCCTAGCGCGGCTTGCTGCTTTTTCTGCACAAACGGTCCAAATAGCTCTTGATAGCGCGCGAACGCCGCCGGAAAGTCGCCCTTCGAGCGATGTAGCTCGCCGGCCAAAACGTACGCGGCGACCATAGCCAGCGCGGAGCCCTGTCCGGCGAGAAGCGAAACGCAAAACGCAGCGTCGCCAACAAGAGCAGTGCGGCCCCGGCTCCATAGCCCGGCCTGCGGGTCCATCCTGATTTGGCTCACGCGATCGAAGTAGAGATCCTTTGTGGCGCTGAGGGCGTCCATGATCTGCGGGCACTCCCAATTTTTTGAATCGAATCGCTTCCGCAGGAACGTCTTCTGTGCCTGCAAGCCCTCCGGTATCGATGGGTCCTGGTCCGCGAATGTGAGGAAGAAAAGCGTTGTGTTGCCTCGCATCGTAAACCGTGCAAATTGCTTGCCGACTTCCGTGTACATCACATAAGCGAGTTCTTCTCTTGGCGTGTAGCCCTGCGCCTGAAACGCCGCCGCTTTCAGCCCTAAGTATTTTTCGAACTGAGCTTCCGGACCAAATACGAGCTGGCGCACACGCGAATGCAAGCCGTCCGCGCCGACGACGAGGTCGAAATCGCGGGCGCCGGCATGTTCGAATGTGACGCGCGCGCGTTTGTCGTCTTGTTCGATGGCCGCGATGCTGTCTCCGAAAATCGTTTCGACTTGATTTTGGATTTTCCCGTAAATAGAAGCGGAGAGTTCGCTGCGCGGTATGCTCATGTAGCGGCCATTCGCGATGCGGCTGAAGGATTCGACAGGGAAGCCGGCGACGCGTTTCCCGCTGCGGTCAACGACCTTCAGGTCCTTGAGGACGTAACCCTTGCCCAGCAGCTCCGGCACGAGCCCCATGCGATCCGCAATGTCAAAGCCGGCGCCCCAGAAATCGATGATGTAGCCGCTGGTGCGCAGCTTGGGCGCGGCCTCGATAATTGTCGATTCAATTCCGTAGTGAGCCAGCCAATAAGCGAGAGTTGGACCCGCAATGCCTGCACCTGAAATCAGAACCTTCATCACAATCAGAATAAACGCATCATGCGCGAGATGAAAGGCCGAAACTCATGTTCGCTACGGATATATGTTTCCCGCCGATTCAATGGATTTCTGTTTGTTCTCGAAAAGTGAAGGCAATCTCGCTGCCGTGGTCGCGCGGGATAGTTTTGCGCAACACGATTTCGCGAATGGTGCCGAAGCGCTTCAGCGCTCGCATGACGGAGCGCGTGTATCGTGTGGATATTTAGGGGCTGGGCGGATGCTTATTGGAGTTCCGCCATATTAAAGGTCGTCACAACGTCCTGACCGTCAGGCGTGTGGACTTCGACGGTTAAATCAGAGGAATCGATTTTCTGGGGATCGTATTCCTGCTCGATCACAAGGCCCTGAATCCCCCAAACCGTGTTCGAAAAATACGACGGGCTGATATACGCGCGAGACGATGCCGGTTCGATCGTGTTTCCCTGGCTCACATCGATTTGAAAATCGCGTTGGTAATCCGGCAACGGCTGCAAGAGGGAATAAGCTCCCGCCGCTTCCTGCATCGCGAACTCCGGATATGTCGGCGTGAATTGAATCTCGATGCTCACGCGAAATGGCAACGGCTTTCCAAAAAATTCCTGCTCCGCCTCTTGAGCGTGGTAGTTAGCGGCGGTCGCTCCGACCTTTGCCACTTGCTCATAAGGCGTCTCGAGCCTGATCCGCGCGACGTACGGTCCACTCTCAGGCGCGGGAAAATCGCGCACGTATTTGACGAAGAGCTGCGAATTGCGACCATCAGTCGCGTGCCCGGTAAGAAAGGCATTGCGAATCGCTGTTTCAGTCAGCGGATATTCGAATGCGACAGTCGCGGGAGCAACAACCAGAAAAGTCAGTGCAGGAATGCACGCAAGGACTACAGCCTTATTCTTCATGTCGTTCCACCTTCTTGCGCCGATCATATACCGTAAATGCGGCGCAAAGCTAGAGCGACAATGAGCAGTCGGCAAGAATTTCAGCGAGCAGCGACAGCTAAGATCGTCCGTATAGTTTGGGTACGCATATCCGTACTGTTACACATGCGGACTTCAGGAACCACGCATACGTTGGGCAGCACACCGCAAAACCTGCGTACGGAAGTTCGCAAATTCATCGCTCCTAGAACTTAAATATGACGCCTATGTTGGCCTGCCCCTGATTCGCTTTATTGGTGATCGTGACCGGAACGGTGCCGTAGTAATAGTCGTAGGCATATCCGGCTTCTTGCGTGGTGTGGGTTGGAGAGTAGCGGACGTCCAACCGAAGTCCAACGTGCGAACTGGGCTCGTATTTCACGCCGCCTCCGATGTTGTAAGCGAACCGGTAATTCATGCCGGGCAGTACGCCGTACGTCCCGAAGTGCGTGAAACCAAGGCCCATAGCAACGAATGGTTTTAGCTTCGCCTGCTCGCCATGGAGTTCCCACAAAATGCCCCACTGATACATATCGAGATTCGCCGATCCGATGTCCGTCAGCCCGCCGGACACAGCGTCGTGAGCCCTAAGCTCAGTCGGCTGGCGGTTCCACATAAACTCGCCCTGCAAACTGGGCCAAATGGAATAGTCGAAGTCCACACCATAGTCAAAACTGCTCTTGAGACCAATATAGTCGAGCGTCGTCGTCTGCGTCCCGTTCGAGTAACTGGCCGGCGGGTTGAACGTTATCCGGCCCCCGAAACGCGTTCCGCCATAAGGAGTTATTTCGAATTCATGTTGCGACTGAGCGAGCGCCGCAGTTGCCCCTAATCCCAATGAGATGATTGCGATAATAACTGCCTTCCAGGACCGCATGTGTGGTCTCCTTTAAGCTAAATGCATGTATTTTGCGTTTTTACGCGACGCGATGATTGCCTATATCCTAGAAACCTGGCTACGTAATGATGCGCACACACCAAGTATAAACACCCGGCTAATGAGATTGTTTTGGACGTTCAGAAGTTGCTCAGATTACGTAGCCAGGTCTCCAGGATATAGGCAATCACCGCATCGTAAAACCGCAAAATACATGTTCGCGTCATCTTCGAGCGAAACATAATATTCAGTATGAGCTGTCAAGTGCCTATCCCTGCGTAGCGCCGCTCATCAGTGTATGGCAGCATATCCAGCAATTGCCCCGAACCCAAATAAAATCGCATCCTGTCGTATGCGGAGCCAGAGACTGCCCGTCTTCGCGCGGATCGCTAAATCGCGCTCGCGCGTGAGAGCCGTTATCTTAACAGTATCCTCCGCCGCCTTTTTTCGGGCCGCGTCAAGTTCAGCATCGCACGTGCGGCAGTCTTGAACGAAATCGAAGAGGGGCCTGAGGTCTTGAACCGGCAGTTTGGCATCCAAGTTACGGGTGCGCAACATCGAAGACGACGGTGCCGAGTCAATCGACGGCTCGTTCCGGGAAACGGCCGAATCAGTTGTCGTTGCCGTACCCTGAGCTTGTTCCACGCAATCATCTTGTTGCGGACGCGAAATGGTGATTGGTGCAGGTAACGGCAGATACTTCGGTAGTTCCTTGACCACTTGAGATGGTGTTCGGGTTTTCTCCTTGAGATTTTCGATCTCTCTCAGCAGATTCGTGAGAGCGTTTTCTTGCTGGCGCTTCGTGACGTCAGATTCCGCGATCAGCTTCTGCTCCACGGCAAATGCAGTTTTGAATTGGCGTTGTGCGTCTCTAGATGCCAGCCAACTGTCCACACTCAGCCACGCGAAAGCAAGAGCAAGAGCCAACAGCAATACTTCAACGATCTTACGTGTCATCAGAGCTCCTCTCAATTTTCGAGAGCGAAGACGTTCTTCCACTGCGTCTATCTGGGCGGGCGCCGTCAAGACGATGAGTACCGGAGCATCTTATTCAACACTCGGCTCGGATATTCTGGGTTATCGCCACCATTCCATAACAATAACGTCCTGGCCGCATCCCCGCCTGCATCGGCCATTTTCTTCGCAAATACAATGCAGCCAACTTCGACGCCGACAGCTGGCGAGCAAATTTCAGAAAGAAATCTCCCCTTGAAGCCATGCTCACGTGCAACTTGGCCCATCACTTGCATCAAACCCCACGAAGTCGATCGGGCCACTTCTTCGGTCGACGGGAGCTTAAGTGGCCGCACGTAGCGTCGACGAAAGAGCGGCTCATAACGGATTGCATACGTATCCCACGAAGACTCCTCCTCAATCACTGCGCACACGAGAGCAGGGTTCAAATTGAAGCGAGCCGCAGTCGTCTGTGCCAAACCGATCAGTTCGGGTAGTGGTGTCACGAGAGTTCCTACTGCCGTGGGTGGCTAATATCTAGCCAACGCACGATAGGCGAATTGCCGGCATCGATACCCTGTTCTCTACACAGGCGTTGTAGCAATTCATATATATGGGGCAAATGATTCAACGCGATATCCTGCACGAAAATGCGGGTAACTTCCTCGTTCCGCATGCGCCTGTGCAGCCAGCGTAGGAAGAGAACGAACTGGACGGCAAGCACAGAAATGGGAGTTAGCCAACGAGTGTCAGTGAAAGCAGTCATCGCGCTGATCCTCAGCCGAAGAGTGATGCGATGCCGGCGCCGACGCCAAACAGAGAGCCGAGGCCGGTCGAAGAGTTGCCTGATGCGCGTTGCCGCACAGTCAGCAATTCGGAAGGCACACCTATGGCCTTTCCAAGCAGCCCCGTATCAATCCCGTACGCCTGTCCCAGAGCGTTGAGACCGGCCAACTGGTCTTGACGCTCGCGATTCGCGAAGGCGATCTCGTTTTGACCAGCCTGTGCAGCATTAGTCTGCGCTCGTTCCCGCCCTATTTGAGATAGGAGGTCGGGATAACCGGCGGAATTGTTGGTGGCCGCGGCACGATTTGCAGCGCGCTCACGCAGAGCGTCGAATGCCGTGTTTGCTGCGCCCAAACTCTGCTGCGTAATGTCGGATCGTTGCTGAGGGGAAAACCCAGGACTCGCCAGTAAGCCCTTAACTGATGGCAATAGTGCGCTCCGATCCTGCTGCGCCTGCTGATTGATCTGAGAAATTAATTGGTTCTGTTGTGCGAGTTCCTGATCGGAAAGCGCACGCGTACTGCGTTGAGCAGCGCGAGACATCTATCCTCCTATCGTCCCTTCCTGATTGGGATTTCCAGACGTAGCTTCATCCGCAGACTCGGATTCACGGCATGTTCTGTTCGATCGATAACAATAAGGCGTCCACCTGTCGTCGCGAACCCAACCGAGCGCTTCGAGTCGCCTGCCGAACCGCCGGCCGATTTGCGGCGGCAGCCACGCGTGCGCATCATCTAGTCCGCGGGAAATCAGATCCCGCTCGCCTGCTTCGTGCAGTGTAACCATTCGTAAAAACCGGTCGCGCGGCGTGCCAAGCGAAGGGTCTAGTAGCAAATAGATTTCACAAGTCAACCGGGCCAGCGATGCCATCGCTATACGAGAGTCTTCGTCCTCTAGGACGAGTTTGGACACAAAAATCGGATCTGAAATATCCGGGAACGCGTATTGGAACCCTTGGCGTGAGTGCATGCGTTTCAGGCTTTCGAGATCAGCATCTGTAAACTCTCGGATACGCATCAGCAGACAAGATTCCTTCCGTTCCATGTGAAATGTGCATGCCGGTCGCCTGGTTCACTAAACTCGTTAGGAACTGAATGTGTAGTTGTGAGTGAGAATGGTCGCGGTGAGGTGGCCTGCAAAAAATTGATGGTTCGGCTCGCAGGTTACAGTCACCTTCCGGCTTTCTTCCACTACAGCTTCGATCTTGCGAAGTGTGACCCGCCCAAACCGCGCGACGAAGATATCGCTTAGACATAGCCTTTCTGCGCGCATCGGTGAACCGTCCGCCAGCGTGAAAATGTGATGCGGAGTCACATCCAGGGTTTCGGAGTTTGAGAAGTGCAATCGGATAAACGTGCAGGCATCCCTTGCCTCAATTCGCACAATGCGCGTCCACGTTTCACCGCCGCACTCTGACGGGCACCGCAGATGCTCGCCGACGGTGCATGTTTCAAGTGGGACAGTTCCCCTCTCCCTCGTCA
>DATEME010000389.1:0-5820 GCA_035275865.1 Candidatus Acidiferrales bacterium
GCCGTTCCACGTCCGAGGGTATCCGGTGCGACGACGAGCGCCTGTGTAATCGGCGCGCCGGCCGTCACGCCACCCGGTAACGTATTCAAATTGAGCGTGCCCGTAGAGATCGTCGTATTATTCACGGTAAATTGCCCCACGATGTCTTCCTGGCCTCCGGAACTCGTGCCGGTGAAATTCGCTGCGTAGCCTCCCTGCAGACCGACATTGCTCGTTTGCAGGTACGCGGTGCCCGAAACGACGCTCAACACGTTGACGCTGTCTGTTTCCACCATGAGCACCGCGCCATTCGAAGTCTGATAACCGGCATAATTCCACGTCCCTACCGTTTTGCCTGCCAGCGATGACGTGAGCGAAAAGGTGATTCGCCCCAGCTGAGGGTCCACAGTGTAAGTCGTGGATGTGATCGAGGCGCCCAGCGAGATCGAGCCGACTCCGGCGTTCACATCCATTTCCCCGCCCGAGATCTGTCCCGATCCGCTCGAAATGAGTACTCCACCCTGCGAAAACGCGCCGCTTGAGTTCTGGCCCGCTAGTGTGAACGCATAATTCCCCTTTTTCAGCGAAGCAAACGAAAACAATCCATTCGTGTTCGGCGCACTGTAGACGTCCCCGGCGCTGAACGTCTGCCCATCGGTCTCGATCAGTTTCAGATGCGTCGCATCGATCACGTAAAACGCGAAGACGAACGACGTTTGCTTCGTCAGGCTTCGCGTTGTCGTCAACGTCAGAGTGCCTCTGCCGGTGCCGGGATTTGACGCATCCGGCGTAAACGATCCCGCCAGCGTCGTGTCGTCGGTCTGGACCATTCCCGCCTCATTCACATCCCACACCGCCGGCGTCAGCGATCCCGAATTGCCGATCAGGCCGCTCGACTGGAACTTGCCTGCCGCCGCAAAAATCGTTTTGAAAGTCCCCTGCTCGGAAATTTGGAATGCATAAGGTCCGAACGGCATTGGCAAATTTACGGCGATTGGATCCTGCTGGTTGATCGTTCCGCTTCCCGACGCGGTCTTATCGAAGCGCACCAGCAGCGCCTGCTGGGCAGGCCGACCGGCGAAGGCGGCCGTGTTCCCCGCCAAAACAAACTCCCACGTCGAACCATCAGACATCGTCGCTTGCGCGGTGCCATCCGGCCCAACGGAGAACGTCCCTGTCGCTGCGGTGGAAGGCGCTTTGGGCGCGATGTCCGCCGCCACAAGATCCTCAATCATGTTTGATACGTGTCCCGCGCCGTCAGCAGTAAAGCTTCCCGCAGCCTCATAAAATCCCTTCGCATCTTTACCTGAATACGAGAACGCATACGGCCCATTCAGCGACGCATTTGAGAAAACGACGGTCACGACGGCATTCCCGGCGCCGGCCGCCGTTTTTGCAGTGATCGTAGCCGTTCCACCCGGAGGAGGCGTAAGCGGCGCCGTATAATTTCCCGAATTATCGATGAAGCCGTAAACGCTGTCTCCGTTCGCTGCGCCGTGAACGTCCCATTCGGTGACCGTAGCCGGCTGGCCGCCCGAAAGCGCCGTAATCGCCACTGTGCTTCCCGCTTCGACGAAAAGCGCCGCAGGACTCATCGTTACGCCGTTGACCGGAGCGGCTGTGACCGTCACCTGCGCCGTCCCGGCGAAATTCCCGGACGTGACCTTCACCGTCGCGCTGCCTGGAGACGTGCCTGCTTTATAGATGCCCGTGCTCGCGTCGATCGTCCCGCTGCCCGTAACCGCCCACTTGAATGTCGCGCTTGATTGTCCCGGCACGCTGGCCAGAAAATCTACTGTTCCGCCCACGGGAACGCTCGGGCTCTGCGGATAAATCACGGCCGTGCCCGACGTCCCCACCGGCTGCGGGTTCGGTCCATTGTTGTACGTGCCTCCTCCGCACGCGGCCAGCGCGGCGAGCGCCGCCAGCACCATGGCGCGTAAGCACAGAGTTAGCTCGTTACCAGGACCGCGTCTCATCAAGTCTCCCCGAACAGATTTTCAAATGGAGTCGAACGACGGGAATCGCTGCATTCCCCAAAAATCTCTCTGCAAAAGCCACCTTCTCCAGCTCGCATCGCCAGCGAAGGAGTATAAAGTGCTTAGGCCTTCGCAAAAAGCCAGACTTTAAGAACTCCAGTCAACCCAAACAGTTGCCTCACTATGGTTAATTCCGCAGCGGCTTTCCCGTCTTCAGCGTATTCGCAATCCGCTCCTGCGTCTTGCGCTCGCCGCATAGGCTGACGAACGCCTCGCGCTCCAGGTCGAGCACGTATTGCTCGCTCACCATCTGCGGCGACGTGATCGCACCGCCGGCCAGAATATACGCTGCTTTTCGCGCCACCAGCGCGTCGTGCTCGGAGGCATACCCGCCGCGAACCATCATGTGGATCGCAAGCTTCGCCGCCGCATAAAACTCTTCCCCCAGCACGCGAATCTCGGTCGGAGTGGGCGGCCGGTATCCTGCTCTCATCATCCCCAATGCGGTCTGCTTCGCATCCGCAATTTGACGCTCGCGATTCATTGCGATCAGGTCCGTGGCTCGGAAGTAGCCGAGCCCGCGCGCTTCTTCGCCGCTCGTCGAGACTTTTGCCATTGCGATATTTTCAAACACGGGCTTCAGCGCATGGAATAAATCAAGATCCTCGCCCGCCGCGGCATGTTCTGCGGCACGAATCAGCATCTCCTTGCACCCGCCGCCCGCCGGAATTAATCCTACGCCCGCCTCGACGAGCCCAATGTACGTCTCTGCCGCTGCATGAATTCGCGCCGAATGCAGGCAAACTTCGCACCCGCCGCCCAGCGTCATCCCTCCGGGCGCCGCAACAACGGGCCCGCGCGCATACTTGATCGCCATCGTCGCGGCCTGGAATTGGCGAATCGCCAGATGCAACTCATCCCATTCGCTCTCTTGCGCACTCACCAGCAGCAGAAGCAGATTCGCGCCCGCCGAAAAATTCGATGCCTGATTCCCGATCACCATCGCGTCGAAATCGGCGCCCAATCGTTTCACACCCGATTGAATCATCGAGAGGATATCGCCGCCGATCGCGTTCATTTTGGTGTGGAATTCGCAGCAAAGCACGCCATCGCCAAGATCGATCAGCGATGCGCCTGAATTTTCCTGCACGACCGGCGAGCGATCCTTCAACGATTTCAAGATGATGATTCCGGCAGGCTCTTCGACCGGCCGCATCGCATTCGACGCGAGATCGAAATAACTCGTCGTACCTTTTTCGCTCTTGTAAAAGGATTTTGCGGGTGAGGCTAGCACCTTCGTCGCAATCGGCGGCAATTGCTTCCCTTCCCGCTCGAATGCCTTCGCCATCGGCTCGACGCCCGCCGCGTCCCACGTCTGGAAGGGGCCCAATTCCCAAGCAAACCCCCAACGCATCGCGCGATCCACGTCTACAACGGTGTCCGCGATCTCCGGGACGCGCCGCGCGGCGTACAGGCAGGTCGCGCCGATGGAATTCCACAGGAACTTGTTCGCCTTATCTCCCTCTTTGCCATCGAGCGCGGGGCCAAGCAACGCACGGATTCTTGCCGGCGTACTCTCAATCGCCTTGCCCGCCTCGATGGAAGTGAACCGCGCCTTTTCGCGCGGCCTGTACTCCATCTTTTTCCAATCGAGCGTCAGGATCTCCGATTCGTCGCCCTTTTTCACGCGCTTATAAAAACCGCTGCCGGTCTTTTCGCCCAGCCAGCCACGTTTCATCATTTCTTCGATTAGCGGCGGCACGCGATACAGCTCGCGCGACTCATCATCCGGAGCATTCTCGTAAATATTGCGAATCACATGCACCAGCACATCGAGTCCTACTATGTCCGCCGTTCGAAACGTAGCCGACTTCGGCCATCCCAGCGCCGGCCCGGTGCATGCATCGACTTCTTCAACCGTCATGTCAAGCGCAGTCAACTGGTTGATTGCGCTCAGCATGGAAAAGGTCCCGATGCGGTTCGCAATGAAATTCGGTGTGTCCTTCGCCGGAACGACGCCTTTGCCCAGTCGCCGGTCGCAAAATTCTTCGAGCGTTTCGAGCACTTCCGGCTTCGTCTTCGGCCCGGCGATCAGCTCGACGAGCTTCATGTAGCGCGGCGGATTGAAAAAGTGCGTACCAGCCCAATTCTCCTGAAAATCCTGCGAGCGCCCTTCCGCCACGAGATGAATCGGCAGCCCGGACGTATTTGACGTAACGATCGTCCCCGGCTTGCGTACCGTCTCGACGCGCTCCAGCAGCTTGCGCTTGATTTCCAGATTTTCCGCGACGACCTCGATGATCCAGTTCACCTCGGCGCACCAGCCGAGATTGTCTTCCAGGTTTCCCGGCGTGATCAGCCGCACATCGTCCGCTGTAAAAAACGCCGCGGGCCGCGATTTCTTCGCCGCTTCCAGCCCCGCCATGACGATGCGATTACGAACGGCCGGGCTCTCGAGCGTCAGGCCTTTGCGCTGTTCCTCGGGACTCAATTCGCGCGGCGCGATATCGAGCAGGTAGCACGGCACGCCCGCGTTCGCCAGATGCGCCGCGATTCGCGCGCCCATCGTCCCCGCCCCCAGCACGGCGACTTTGTCGATTCGACGTTTCATCTAAGTGTCGATGCCTTTGGTGGTCCGTGCCGAGGAAAAAGCAAGCTCGGTCAGGATATTTCGGCCACGTCATGGTTACAGAACCGGCACGCCCGGTCAACAGTGCACCGAATTCACATAGCTCTCGGCCAGGCACGTACTTTCCGAAAACTTGCGCTTCCTCAGAGGGTTGGTTGTTCCCCCTGGCTGGCGACCGCGATTAGAATGTCCTCCTTCCCTTTGTTTTCAAAGAGTTACGTCCGTTTTTAATTTTGGTCAGTTGCGATTAGAACCACTGCCTCGGGTTTCGGGCAGCAGGTTGCGAAAAAAGCCGATTTTTCTCGATTAGAACGGTGAGCGTTATTGAGAACATTGACCTTAGATACGTTTCTAATCGAGGATTCTCGATTAGAAAAAGGAGTTGTGCTTTCAGATGGGTTCGAGGCCGGTTGTCTCCGGGTGCCCTGGCTGTCATAGCGTAAAACACAGGCATAAGTTTACCAGATAAGTAAGACTCTTGTCAAGTACTTTAAGTCATTTTAGCCGGCGTCGTGATTCTTACTTGTGGGTTCACTTCGGGACGTTCCGGGGATGCGATCCCTGCGCCGAGACCGCTGCACAGCAGATTGCCCTCAGGCAATCACGTGTGCTACTTTCCGCATTAGTCCGGAGTTTCTGGGCGCTACTACCTGAAAGGTGCAAACGTGAAATTCATCAGACCCCTAGCGCTTTGCCTTGTCTTTGTGTTCACGGCGGCTCTGGCGGCCGCCGCCGACGTTGCGTCCGTCAGCGGCAGCTGGCAAGTTCACATCGTGATCGGTAGCTATGACAACGTCATAACCTGCAACTTCATCCAGAAGGCCGACGCGCTCAGTGGCACTTGCGGTACGCCCGACAACGGCACCGCACCGGTCACCGGCACCGTCACCGATAACAAGGTGGCGTGGTCGTACAAAACACAATACCAGGGCGGCCCCGTTACACCGAGCTATCAGGGCACAATCGACTCATCCTCGACGCCAAGCAAAATGACCGGAACCGTGGACGTTCCCGAGCTTGCAGCAGACGGCGACTTCACTGCCACACCGTCTCCGCAATAACTCTTCATCGCGCCCAACTGGCTTTTTCTCCCGCTAGGTATTGTCAGGTGGTTTCTCCGTACTTTGTCAGCAGATCTGGAGGGCCGATGAACGCAAGTGTTTGCTTTATCGGCTTCCTGGAACGCGACGGAGACTGAACTGTAGTACTCTGTTAAAGGAATCCTATTTAGTT
>DATEME010000390.1:0-2001 GCA_035275865.1 Candidatus Acidiferrales bacterium
ATGGCAAGAATCGCAATCACCGTCACCAGGCGGCGCCAGAATGCCGCGCGTTGCGGCGCCTCGTCCAAAGCAACGGAAAGCGCCAGCCGTCCGGCGCCTTCAGTCGAGGCGTCGAACTCGACCGGTCTGATCGACGTGCCCATCGCGTGCAATCGTCCGGAATCGACGGTCGCGACGATTGGCCTGCCGTCGTAGGCGACAATGAGGTCGGCCCTTGTCCGCTCCTTGATGCCCGCGAGAAAACGATCATCAATGACGAATCCAGCTACGGCGACGCCACCAAAACGCTCGTTGACCGTCCGGATCGGCTCGGCAGCCAGGAGGAGGAGCCGCCCCTCATAGGGAAGGGCGGCGGCGTAGATCTGGTCAGAAGGCTGTCCGACGATGGCAACGAGCCAAGAGCGGAGCTCATCCGCTGACCCGAACTTTCCCGGCGCGTCACCACGGGCGACCACTTCGAGATCGCGGTTATATACGGTGAGGAAATTGAGGTCGGTGAACCTTGTGAACGGCTCGACGATTTGCGCGACTACGCCTTGGTGGCGTGCGTCGATCGCGTCCTCGAGGTCGGGCATCTTCGCGATCAACTGCGCGATGTTGTCGGCCTGTTGGAGCTTATCGAGAAAGCCGTTGCGTACCGCGTGCACTCTCTGCGCGGCTTCGGTGAGGTTCCGCCGGACAAAATCATTGTATGTGCTGATGAAGATGAAACCGATGATGGCGATCAGCAGTACCGCGCCTCCGATCACCGGAAGCAGCAGCTTGAGACGAAGCGATGGCCGGAGCGCCCCCGTCCGGCGCGCCCAACCAAAGCGTATCCAGGGCCGCATGCGGAGGCTCGCCACTGCCCCTCCCTCATTTCGACGCTTTGGGAGTGATCCTGCGTATCACGTCGTAGAAGCTCTCCGGCCGCTCAACGTAACCTGCCGTCGGCAACCCCTTGAGGGTCTCGTCGTCGACGTTGAGGAGGGCCGCCTTGATCGCCTCACGGACTGTGCCTGGGAGTGATGGGTGAGTCGCGATCAGGAGATTGGGGATGGCGGTCTGAAAGATGACCTTGAAGACATCCCCGTGCTTCGGAACAGCCTGGTTGAGATTGAAGTCCCATGTGGCTGCGGCATCCACGCTGCCCGCCACGAGGGCGTCCGTGGCCCTCGGATGGCTCCCGAGAAAGGCGTAGCTGCGGAAATCATTTTTGTAGTCGATGCCGATCGACTGCAGATACGCACTAGGAAAGACGAAACCGCTCGTCGACTCTTCGCTGACGAATCCCATCCGCTTGCCCCGGAGGTCGTCGAGCGTATTGATGTCGTTCCGCGCTCTCAGCGTAACGATCATTCCCTGGTAGCTGTCGACCCCTTTGGTGTGCGTCGGATCCCAGCTTAGTTCGGTGAGGAGGAGCTTCACTCCGGGATTGAGCTGTTGGGTCAAGACGTAAGGCGCGGGCGAGATGGTTCCGAAGTCCACGCGCCCGTCTGCGAAGTAGTGCACCATGTCCTCATAATTGCGGGCCGTCACGATCGTAATTTTCGCGTTGGTCGCGCGCCCGAGGTAGTCGAGCAAGGGAGTGTAAAGGCGACGGATGTCGTCAACGGATTGACCGCGCTGCCAGGGTGGCACCCCAAATCGATACAGCGGCTCGGCGAGGGCGATTTCGCAGGTGAACGCACTCGCGACGCAGATGAGCACCACGGCTATCCAGCGGCGTGTCGCGCGCATGGCGCTCTCCTGGCGCAGGGAACCGGCGAACTCGTGAATCGCTAGCGAATGACTCACGCGCCTCAGCGACGGACTCGCATGAGAACCGCCCGGAGGGCAAATTGAAAGTATGTCGCCGGCCGCGACGGAATTCATTCGCTCGATGATAATTTCCATCTAATTTGACTTTGCTTGTGTGAAGTACTTCACATTGCGCGGCCGAAATCTCTGATGGAGCGCACGGCGTCTTGATAAATCATGAAAGTAAAAGGGCGTTACGGCTCACCCGATTTACAGCTCTGC
>DATEME010000391.1:0-1630 GCA_035275865.1 Candidatus Acidiferrales bacterium
GTTTCGAAGGGGGCCACACGGCCGTCTGGACCCGCTACGTCGTAGTAGGTGACCTTGATCGTGGTGAAGTCGCCGCGTTGCGACCCGGGATCGACGGTGAATGCGGCGAAGCCGTAGGAGTGGGTAGGGTTTCGCACCGCCGACCAGGGCGCGTCCTCCTTCACGTAGATCGGCGGACGCTTGCGTGTTGTCGGGTCGGGTTCGCCGACGGCGGTGATCACGCGACACTGCGGCGGGTTGAAAAACAATTGGTTCGATGGCAAGGACGTTCCGCCGCCGCCGATCACCATGTGCACCGTTCCTTTAGTGGTGTCGATCACGTCGGTGGCAGTGCCCGCCGGTATCGGCGTCAGAGTGAGATTTGATTGCTGGCCGCGGATCGGGTGTGACCGCTCGTAGTGGTGCTCGTGTCCGCACACAACGAGATCAACGCCGTATTGGTCGAACAACGGCACCCATTCCTGGCGGATTCCGAGGTCCGCGCCATTGAACTTGTCGGCCGTCGAGATGGCGACTTGATGCATGCACACCACGATCCAGTCGACATCATGATCCTGATGGGCAGCAGCCAATTCCCTTTCGAGCCAAGCTTTTTGAGCGCCCTTGGAATATCCACGGACGTAGGAATCGCCACCGTCCTGGTACACGACATCGTCGTTGGCGATGCTGATGACGTGAACCGAGCCCGCCGTGAAGGCATACCAGAGCCCTCGCGTAACATCCGTCTGACCATCTGCCGCCGGCAGGGAAAAGTAGGTCTGATAGGCTTGGTAGCCGATAGGCCCGTTGCTCAGCTCGTTCTCATGGTTTCCTGCGCAAGGCATCCAGGGGCGATTGCGGGCACTCCGGCTGTTGTTCGTCCAAAAATCCCACCACGTGCGCACCCGATCGTCGGCGACATTGGCGTAGCAGAGATCGCCGTTCAGTAGATGGAACAAGGGGCGCAGCCGCTCCACGCCGAGTGTGGTATCGCCGGCAGCCGGCGAGCCGCGATTGTCGTTCACATATGGGGGATTCGGCATCGTTACGCCCGCGGGCGGAACGTACCTCTTGCCCAGAGTCGGCGTGGCCTGATCGCCGAAGCTTGTGAAGGTGAACCGCGCGCGCCCGCGCGGGGCGGTGCGGAACGTACCAAACTCAGGCGCGGCGTCGTCGTGCATCGCCGTATACAGGTAGGCAGAATCGGCGCGCAGACGATCAAGCTTGGCGTGATAGGCGTACACGACTTGGCCGGACTTTGCATCGGTGTAACTGGTTTCCGTTGCCGTAACCGTTTGCTCTAGCGTGCCGTCGAGACGTCCGAGCATGACACGGGGATGACGGACGGCCTGCAGCGTGTGCCAGGAAACCACCATCTCCGATGATGCGTCCGCGCCAAATTGCAGGTGCAATCCGGCAACCGGTGTCGTCGCCACGTCCTCGGGCGAGGGTGAAGCAGGTGCGGTTTCGCCTTCTCCGATTCCGATGATGGATGCCGCCAGCAACGCCCCTCCGCCCACACCGGCGGCGGCAAGCAGCCTGCGACGACTGAGTTCAAGGCTCGATTCGTTGTCCCGCGTGGCCATGGCCGCAAGGTCCTGCGCAACTATTGCCCTGCGCGACTCTATCACATGCCGAGCAGCGTGATGAA
>DATEME010000392.1:0-1057 GCA_035275865.1 Candidatus Acidiferrales bacterium
GCTCCGTCGTGTATCGAATGAGGGGCAGGCCGCCGATCCGGCAACGGCCCTTCTCTTTTGTATATTCGTGATGCATCAGAACTTCGTCACCGAAGCGACGCATCTGCTCCTCCACGAGCTTCGGTTCGTACGGGTTCGGCATCACGACCTGGAGATAGGTCCAGCCCCGATCGACCTGCAGCGCCATCAAAGTCGTATGATTGAACGCCGTTTCGTGAATGCGCCGCAAATTGGCAGCGGCGCTTTGTGTATCGCTGACCGCCATTGAACGATGCCCATTGAACGTGGCGGCGAGCGCGAAGTAGCGATCGACGTCGCTCTCCTTGACCATCGAAAACATCGCGTCGCGGCTGCCGTCGAAATACTTGTGCAGTCGCTTGTAGAACGGCCCAAACCGGCGCTCGACGGCACTCAACAAGAAGATGTCGAGATCGCTGTCGAATGCCGCATTCCCAAAAGCGATAACGTCTCCATAAGTTGGGAATGTCGCGATGCAATCGATCCATTTCTCCGCCGGAACCAACTTGAGTTGGGCCTCGAGCATGATCCCGGTCGTACCCCAGGAGTGAAAAACGAAACCCACGTCGTCGCCGGAGAGCGTCAGAATCCGCGGGGGTTCCTCGATGGTCATAATTCTAACAGACTGGATCATTCCGGAATCGCGAATGATGCCGTGACGGACGGAGCCAATGCCCGCAAAGCCGCCACCGAGATAACCTCCGATCGTGGCCGAGCGCATGGTCGACGGATACATCATCAGTTGCTGGCCCGATTGCAAAGCCGCTTCGAGCGCTGTGCCAATAACTGCCCCGGCTTGCACGCGAATGCTGCCGGATTCCACCGCCGTGACTTTGTTGAAGCCGGTCATGTCAACGAGCGCGCCCCCTTTGAGGGGTACAGATTGCCCGTAGTTGCCCGTACCACCGCCCCGCACGGTCAATGGAATTCGATGCTTGACGGCTGCCACTACCACAGCGGCGATTTCCTCCTCGCTCCGCGGCTGAACCACAACGTCCGCCAAGCAATTCTGAAGTTGCGGGGTAAGCACCGGGCTGTA
>DATEME010000393.1:0-1075 GCA_035275865.1 Candidatus Acidiferrales bacterium
GCGCTTTGCCTGGGCCTTGACCTTCAGTCGTCAACCGAACTCCGCGATCGACGCTGTGAAACGTGCAATCGCGCTCAATCCTAGGGCCTGTCTTCAGTTAGTCGAGTTTTACGCGAGAACGGATCCGAATCAAACGGAGAACATGACGCGACGGTAGCGTTGGGGGGATTCCCGAATCAGTAATTGTGTGACTCGTGGGCAGTCGGCCTGAGGAGGGGCCGACGGATGCGACGCTATGGATTGCGCGACGATCAGTGGGATCGCATCAAGGATTTTCTGCCGGGCCGCGAAGGCCATGTGGGAGGCACTGCGGCGGACAACCGATTGTTCGTCGAAGCGGTTCTCTTCCGATTTCGAGCTGGTGTCCCTTGGCGCGATCTCCCTGAGCGCTTTGGCGATTGGAAGATCGTCTACCAGCGCTTTAATCGATGGTCGAAGAGTGGCGTTTTCGAGCGTATTTTCAAGCTGCTGGCGAGTGATCACGACAATGAATACATGATGATCGACGCTACCATCGTGCGCGCTCACCAGCACAGTGCCGGCGCTCGAAAAAAAACGGTGACCAAGCGATCGGCCGGTCCCGCGGCGGACTGACCACCAAAATACACGTTGTTGTTGATGCGCTTGGCAATCCCGTCGAGATGATGCTCACGCCGGGTCAGACCCATGATCTGGCCTGCGCGGAGCCGTTGCTCGAAGCGGTCGATCCCGAAGCTTTCATCGCTGACAAGGCCTACGATGCCGATCCGCTCCGCGACACGCTTGCCCAGCGCAAGATCACCCCGGTGATCCCGCCCAAAGCCAACCGTAAGACGCCGCCGCCCTGTGACTTTGCCCTCTACTGCGAGCGCAATCTCATCGAGCGCTTCTTCAATAAACTCAAGCACTTTCGTGCCATCGCCACACGCTACGACAAGCTCGCGCGAAATTTTCTCTCGGGCGTTCACCTCGCCTGCGCTATGATTCTCCTCAACTGAAGACAGGCCCTAGCACCATTTGCACGATTTCAGCGAAAGCGGTGGAGTCGGATGACGTGGCAGTCAAGGCCGCGCTCCTCGATGTGGTAGACCTCCTG
>DATEME010000394.1:0-8477 GCA_035275865.1 Candidatus Acidiferrales bacterium
CAGAATGACGGCATTTCATTTGCGCGGTGGATTTTTGCGGAATGTGAACGATTGCCTCGTCGGTGGCAAGATCAAGAGGGATTCTTCGGCGGACCGCTTAACTCGCGGTTCGCCTCAGAAGGACGACATTTCATTTGCGCGACGATTTGGCGATTTTTAGTGGGAAGGAGAACGGGAATAATGAATTTACGGCATTTGTGCTTGACCGCGTCGACGGCGGTGGCGATTGCGGCGGTGGGAATGTTTGGAGTTGCGATCGCGCAGAATCAGGGAGGCGCGCCAGGCGGATCGGCTGCTGAATCGAGCGGCCGCGTGCTTCCGATTTGGGCGTATCCGGTGAATCAAGGGCGCGGACCGGGCGGCGGGCGCGGATTTGCCGGGCGCGGAAACGGCGGACCGGGCGGGCCTGGTGGTCCAGGGGGCGCTCCCGGGACTGCACCGGGCGGTGCGCCACCAGCGGGCGGAGGCGGAGGCCGCGGGCCGGGCCGCGCGCCGCTCGATAGTGTGACGCAAGAGCACGTTCCCGGCAGCACGACTGGATATACGGCGGCTTACATCGCGGATTTATTCAGTGTGCCTGACTGGTTTCCGGATACACATCCGCAAATGCCGGATGTGGTGGCGCATGGCGACAAGCAGGCGATGGTGCAGGCGTGCGGTTACTGCCATTTGCCGAACGGGCAAGGACGCCCCGAAAACGAAAGCGTTGCAGGCCTGCCTGAGGGCTATATCCTGCAGCAGATATCTGATTTTAAGAATGGTCTCCGCAAGAGCTCCGAAGCGAGAATGGGGTCGGTGGCGTTGATGGTTCGCATTGGAACGAACGTGCCGGAAGACGAAGCCAAGGCGGCAGCCGCGTATTTCTCGTCGATCAAGCTGCAGCCGTGGATTCGCGTGGTCGAGACGGATACGGTGCCGGTGACGCGTGCGAACGGCGGCATGCTCAATGTGGTGGAAAACGGCGGGAGAGAGCCGATCGGCGATCGTGTGATCGAAGTGCCGGAGAATCTCGAACAGACAGAATTGCGCAATTCAAAGTCGGGATTTGTAGCGTACGTTCCGAAGGGAAGTATTGCGCGCGGGAAAGATCTGGTGATGACCGGCGGCAAAGGCAAGACGATCCGCTGCACGATTTGCCACGGGCCCGATTTGAAGGGCCTCGGGAATGTGCCGTCGATCGCGGGGCGTTCGCCGAGCCAGATGACGCGGCAGCTGATCGATATTCAAACCGGCGCGCGCAATGGTCCGTGGACACAGTTGATGAAGGAGCCGGTGCGGCAGCTGGACGAAAAGGATATCGTCGATATCGTGTCGTATTTGGCTTCGTTGCAGCCGTAAGAAGCAGATTAGCCACGAGACACAGAGGCACGGAGACAGAACGATCAAGGACAACAACTTTGAGCCGCTCGAACCTGTTTCGGGCGGCTCAATTTTTTTGCGAAAGGGATCGCAACGGAGTGACGCCTTACTGACTGGCGATTTCTCGCTACACTAAGAACGACGAAAGGCCTCGGGTCTCCGCAAAATGCGCGGGCACCCGAGCTACATGAAATGCCTGTAATTGGGAAAAAAGTGCCGCCGGGGCCGAAGGGGCTGCCGTTTTTGGGGCTGGCGCTACAGGTCCGCAGCAATCCGCTTGGCGTACTGACTCGTGTGGCGCGCGAGCATGGCGATCTGGTGAGGTTTATCGTTGCGGGGCAGGAGCGCATCCTGCTGAACGATCCGGATTTGATCGAGCAGGTTCTCGTCGTGCAGCAGGCGAAATTTCACAAGAGCGAATTGACACGGCGAGTGACCGGGCCGCTGCTCGGGCAGGGGTTGCTGATCAGCGAAGGGGATTTCTGGCGGCGGCAACGGCGATTGGCGCAACCGGCGTTTCACCGAAGCCGGATCAACGAATATGCCGCGCCGATGGTGGCGTGCGCGGAGGCCCATGCCAGTGGATGGAAGCCCGGCGACGTGCGGGACGTCGCGCGCGAAATGATGCAGCTGACGCTGGTGATCGCGGTGCGAACTTTGTTTGGCGCGACATTGCCGGGCGAAGCGATGGAGGTCGGGGACGCACTGGCATTCTTGATGCGTTATCAGCTTTGGCGGCAGCGGTCGCCATTGCGCTTGCCGGAAAGTTGGCCGACGCCGAAAAACCGGCGCGCGATGCGCGAGATCAAATTTCTGGATTCGCTAGTTTACAGAATTATTGAAGAGAAGAAGACGCTGCACGGCGGAGGAAACGATCTGCTGTCGTTGCTGATGGACGCGATGGACGATGACGGCTCGCAGATGACGCCGCAGCAATTACGCGACGAGACGATGACGCTGTTTTTGGCCGGGCATGAGACGACGGCGCTGCTGCTCGGCTGGACATGGTATTTGCTGGGAGAGAATCGGGCGGCTGAGACGCGTTTGCTGGATGAGCTGCGTGCGATGCTTGGCGGGCGACCGCCGCAGGTGAGCGATCTGATGAAGATGCCCTATCTGCAGGCTGTGTTGAACGAAACGTTGCGGCTGTACCCGCCCGCTTACATTCTGGCGCGGACGTCGATTGAGCCGTTTAGCTTGGGCGGATACGATTTTGGGCGCGATACGACGGTACTGATTTCGCAGTGGGTGACGCAGCGAGATGGGCGATTTTTTGAGGCACCGGAGGAGTTTCGTCCGGAGCGATGGATGAACGGGTCGGCAGGCAAGATTTCCGCCGGGGCGTATTTCCCGTTTGGCGATGGGCCGCGGCGATGCATCGGTCAGGGATTTGCGATGCTCGAGGCGGCGCTCGTGGTGGCAACGATTGCGCAGCGATTTCAATTTCGGCTGGCGCCGGGGCATGTGGTCGAGCCGGAGCCGCTGGTGACGCTGCGATTTCGGCATGGATTGCGGATGAGGATTGAGACGCGGGCGTGATGGTGCTGCGAAAAAAGCAAGAGGGATCCTTCGCTCCGCTCAGGATGACGGAATTGTTTTTTTGAGTGGCGAGGTTACAGCGAAAACAGCGATGAGGATTTAGAGTTAGGGATGACGAAATTAGAGGTAGGTCACGAAATTGGAGGATAGAGATTCTCTTTGACGAATTGGCCGCGGCCGCCGTGAGACCACGGATCGTAGGTGAGCGCGAAATGGATGCGTTCGGCGATTGTGGGATGCGAGTAAAACATGAAGACGTCGACCGGATTGGGTGCGGGATCTGAGAGGTCGATTTTGCCGAGAATTTGGAACGACTGCGCGGCGACTCGCGATGAATCGGGCGTAAGCCCGTGGGTGACTTCGAGGCCGTATTGATCGGCTTGATGTTCGATGTGGCGGCTGAAAGCGTTGACGATGGGATTGGCCGCGAAGCTGAAAATCGTGAGCAGGAGCAGCAGCGCGGGAAGCGAGGCCCAATCACTCGCCTCGCGAATTCCCCAGCGCGGTCCCCAGCGGCTGAGCAGCCAGTTCAGGGCGAGATAACCTAGATAAAAGACGACGAGCAGGAAGGCTTCGCCCGCGGCGATTCCCTTGGGAATGTGATTGAGGACGTAATGGCCCATTTCGTGGCCGACGACGAAGACAGTTTGCGGCGTGTCGAGGCGGGCTATCGTCGTGTCCCAGACGACGATGCGTTTTGATGCGCCGATGCCGGTGACGTAGGCGTTGAGTTCGTTGGTTTTCTCCGAGGCGGCCATCCAATACATGCGGCTTTCGGGAATATTTTCGCCGGTGCGCTGGACCATTTTTTCGAGGGCGGCGGCGAGGGGCGCGTCTTTTTGCGCGAGCGGCTCGAATTTGTGGAACAGGGGATCGACAAAGACCGGCTGCACGAAGACGAGAAAGATCGTGATGGGAATCGTGGCGATCCAGAAGTAGAACCACCAGCGGCGCGGGCTGCGTCGAAGAGCGACGTAGAGAAGCCATACGAGAAAAGTCGCGAGCACGATGACGAGCAACGCCGACTTGGACCAGTCCGCAAACCAGGAAGGCCAGGATTGAACGCTCAGGCCGAATTTGCGCGAGATCCAATGTTCGGCGGCGTCGACGGGGAGGCCAAGGACATCCAGCGCGATGATAAGCAGCGGCGCGAAGATTGTGGATTGCACGAAGCGAAGCTTGGTGGCGCGCTCGGCCCAGTCGCGGAATTTCGGCGCGAGGCGCGTTTGGAGAACGATGAGTAAGATGAGAACGGAATAGAGGAAGGAGACGATGGCGCCCCAGAATTCGATTTGGCCGAGGTGGTGCGCTTTTCGGTAAAGGTCGGGCGGAAGTGCGTAGCCGGTGAATGGCTCTTGCGCGGGATGAGTTGCGACGGAGGCGGATTGTGTTGGCGCCGCAGCCGGCGGCGGAGCCTGGGCTGCGGAGTTTTGCGGCCAAGCGAAGAGCAATAGAGCCAGCAGCGGCACAATCATCGCGCCGATTCGAAGAGCGCGGTGAAATTGGCGGATTGAGCGCGGCTCACGCATTGTTTTCTATGGCTTAGCCAAAAACGGCCCTGTCAGCCGGACAGGTGTCTTTTTAGACGCGTGCGGCGACCGTTCGCGGCGCAAAAGCCGTCCACAGACTACTATAAAGGCACCAGCTCTCTTGAGGAGAAGCCATGAAAACCGGACATTTTGCGTTGGCGATGCTGCTTGTCCTTGGCATGGGCGCGATCACGATGGCGCAGGATAATTCGCAGAGCGCAGCGCAGTCTTCGAGCACGGATCCGCTGGCTGCCGCGGCGCGGCGCGCTCGCCAGGAGCGGAAGGACCAGCCAAAGGCGGCGAAGGTCTACACGAACGATAATCTGCCGACGAATGCGACAATTAGTTTTGTTGGTTCGGAGCCGAGTGCGAGCGCACCGGCGGCGAAAGATGCGAACGCACCTGCCGCGGACGCGACGAAGGCCACGGTTCCGGCCGCGGCTGAGAGCGCGCAAGCCTCCGGTCAGGGCCTTGGCGATGCTGCAAAGATGACTCCGGAGCAGAAAAAAGCTGCCGACCAGGCTGCGTTGGCCACGGCGAAACAGCAGCTCGAGAGCGCCAAGACGGACCTCGATCTCCAACAGCGTAAATTCGCGCTGGATCAGCAGAGCTATATGGGCAATCCAAATCACGATTCGGACAAGTCAGGCGCGGCGGCGCTGCAGACCGAACAAGACAACATCACGGCCAAGCAGGACGAAGTGGACGCGGCACAGAGGGTCGTGAACGATCTGGAGACGCGGCTGGGTGTTTCCACGACGGCTTCCGACAGCTCGAGCAGCGGTGATTCCGCGAATTCACATCCCTTTTGAAGATTCTTTTAGTTTCCAATTTGACCGCCCTTTCGCACGTTGCGGTCTGCGCTCACCTCGAGGAACCTAGCCCCTACTAATAGTAGTGCTGGCCTCTTGACATACCAGGCGCTTCGCGGCACAATGCGCAGTGTCTGGGCGTTGCATTCCGGCGAACCCTCCTTTTCGCCGGTAATCAAGAAGCTGCGAGGAAATGCGTGCAACACTTACCGGGTTGGACCGTGCAATGCTTGAATGTGAATTGTTCGGCTCGCGGACGCTGGGTAAAGGTTCATTCCTCGGATACGGCGAATTGTCCGGAGTGCGGAGGCGCGCTGCAGAACGTGCCGCCGCCGCTTCGGCCGAGGATGCGGATGCGTCCACGGCCTTTGATGGCGAGGAGGAGTTTCGCGCGTTCGCGGTAAGCGTCACCGCGTATCGAGGGTGCGAAGGCTCTTGGCTCCGCGATAGTTAACGGCGACCGAAGAGTGACCGGCTGAAAGGAAAACCGGTCGCTACGAAACCGTTAGCGCCATTTCGATTCTCGAGCAGAGTGAATGAATCGACGCCGATAGGAAATATTCCCCGCGACGCAGTCCCCTGTAGCAACAGAACACAAGGCCAAGCCCGGTTTTGACTCGCGAGTGGCGAGCGAAACCGGGCCTTATTTTTTCCACGGCTTCGGGACCGCTATTTTGAACTAGTAGAGACCGGAAAAAAGTGAGCGGCCGGAGGGGGAACCGGCCGCTCTGGGCATGGGGAGGTTATGGGGCCTGAAATCGGGCTGCTTCGTCGGCCTTGGGGGAAGCCTTCGCGCTGTTCCCGAATCCAACGCGATGATGCCTGCGGCATGCGGCGGTGGCTATAGCCCGCTTGGTTTAATTCGCCGGAGTACGAAGGTACTTGCCGCGCTATTCGTATGTCATTCGCCGGCCTGCGGCAATACGCGATCACCAATGGGTGAAGGAGCCGTCCGGGCGCTGGTAAATCGGCCGGTCGGGCGACGGTTGCGTTATTTCGCTGATTTGGGTTAGCGGGCTGGTGTCGATGGTGACGCCGAGGCCCGGGCGATCGTTGGGATAGAGTTTGCCGGCTTTGAAATCGGCGTATTCGGAAAGATAGGGAATGTTGCGGCCGGCATAGTTGTATTCGAAGAGGACTGCGTACGGATATGTGACGAGGCAGTGTACGAGCGCGGCTTCGGCGACGGGTCCGGTGAAGTGCGGGACCATGCCGATGGCGTGCGTTTCGCAAAGGCCCATGATTTTGATGTATTCCGTGATGCCGCCGACGTTGGGAAGAGTGCAGCGGTTGTAGTCGATGTCGTGATTTTCGACGAGGGGGTTGAAGTCCCAGCGCCAGCCCCATTCTTCGCCGGCGGCGATCGGGACGGCGGTCATCTGGCGAAGCTTGGGAATGTCCTGAAGAAAATACTCGGTGCGAACGGGATCTTCGACGAGATAGGGTTGATATTCTTCGATCAGGCGACAGGCGCGTAAGGCGTCGTCATATTCGAAGCGCTGGTGGAAATCGACGCTCCAATCGCCGTCGGGACCGAGAGCGTCACGCAGATTCTTCGCTTCCTCCGCGAGTTGAAGAATGCTTTTGCGCACGTCCCAGACGTTGCCTTGCGCGTCAGCGGCTCCGATACGATATAGCTTGTACCCAGCGTCGATGGTGGCCTGCACGCGGTCTTTCAGAGTAGGGCGAGCGCCGCCTGCTGCGTTTTTCGGCGTGACGTTGCCCGTGTTGTACGTCTCACAATAATTGCGCACAGGGCCGCCGAGCATCTGGTGAATGGGCACGCCGAGCGCTTTGCCTTTGATGTCCCAAAGGGCGAGATCGAGGGCGCCGAGCGCATCGAGTTTTTCCGTGCCTGGCGGATAGAAATACGCCATGTAATTGCGCTGCCAGTCTTCCTCGATCTTGAAAGGATCGCGGCCGATGAGGAATCCGGCACACTGCTCAAGAGTGTCCTTTGCGCCGCCTTCGCCGATGCCGGTGATGCCGGCGTCCGTTTCCACGGTGACGAGCATATTGCTCTGATTGAAGAGCGGATTGAAGTCGGGCGGCTTCCAGATGCGCACGCGCGTGATCTTGGCCTTTGGAAGCGAGGCTTGCGCGAGCTTGGCAAGGCCAAGAGATGCTACCGGCATCGCCGCAAGCGATTTCAGAAATGATCTGCGCAACATGGGCGAATCCTTTCGGCTTAAGAGAAAAGTTCAGGCTGAGGGTACGCCCGTTGGTAAACAGGGGCAACAACAGTGTGTGAACTTTTTGGGCTTCCGGCGATCGGATTTTGATGCGAAGGTAATCCGATGGAAGCGGTGATTTTCGTCGGAGTGCAAGGATCGGGAAAGACGACGTTCTATCGCGAGCGTTTTGCCGATACGCACGTTCGGATCAGCCTGGACATGCTGCGGACGCGGCGGCGCGAGCAACTGCTGCTCGACGCATGCCTCCAAGGCAAGCAATCGTTTGTGATCGATAATACGAATCCGCTGCCGAGCGACCGCGTGCGATACATCGGCCCGGCGCGAACAGGCGGGTTTCAAGTGGTGGCGTATTACTTCGAGACTTCTCTGCAGGATGCGATCCGACGGAACGACCAACGCGCGGGGAAAAAGAAGATTCCCGTTGCGGCTGTGGCTGGAACGTTCAAGAGGACGCAGCCGCCAAAGCTAGCAGAAGGATTCGACGCCCTTTACGTGGTGACAATATCCGCCGAGGGATCGTTCGCAGTTGCAGGACCACGTGCAAAGAGCGGTTCCGCCTCATAAACACCTGTTCAAAAGGCCAGCGTGACGGATTGGGGGAGTACCCAAATGCTTGAACGCATTCGTGTGCCTGCGTTGTGGCTTACTGATGCAATCACGAAGTCTGGTTTGGGCGACGTCTTTCTTCGGAGGAGCGCGTATGAAAAAGGCAATCGTGGGCGGCGCGGTTTTGCTGTTCGGGGTTTCGATTTCTTTAGCGCCGGCTATGGCGCAGGGCCCGGCAGGCGCGGGTGCTGCGGCGGCCGCACAGGAAAGCTCTCACAGCGCGGATTCGCTGAACCCGATCAAGCTCTTCAAAAAAGATTCCAAGAAATCCACTGAGTCTCCCGAAGCCCGAAGCGATTACGAAGCGAAGCTCGCTCCAAAGCTGCAAGCCGAAGGGCTATTGGGCAGCCACGCGTCCCTTACGGAGGCTTGCACGCCGTACACGGAACTGTATGACTGCCTTGCCGGGCTTCATGCAAGCCACGATGTGGGCGTGG
>DATEME010000395.1:0-3779 GCA_035275865.1 Candidatus Acidiferrales bacterium
AAGCCGGGTTCCGTGTTTGTGGCAAGCACAAGTGTATTTACCGCTGTCGCCGCTGCTCAATGACCGTGGCAGCCCGATCGGCGAGCGCCGTCTCGCCCTTGCCTCGCAGCATGCCTTCGAGCGCCACCCAGGCCGGGTCGGAGCTCCCAGCGCCGGATCGTGCGGTCGTTGGCAATCAGCAACGCCCTAGTGGATAAAATCTAACCAAAAATATTTGAAATTTTTGACTTTTTCGCTTCGGTGGCGGCCAAACTGCTACGCGTGATTCGTCGGCGTGGTGGAGCAAACTTTCATACCCGCGGAATTCGCCAAACTATCGAAGCCGCGCGAGCTTGTGCGTTGGGTAACCGAAGATCGCCGTAACACGGCCGCTATGACCATCGACGTAGACGAAGGTTCCTCCCTCGATGCGGTATTGTCCCTTCCACTCGACCGCGAACGTCGTGTCGGTGTCCTCAATATGGATCGGTTCGGGATCGCCCTCGCGCGCCGCCCGCACGGCCAGGTGATCGGCCGCATCGAGCAGCCACGCATCGCCGGTTTCGGTCGAGAACAGGACAAACGGGCCAATCGTCACGATCCGTCCGTCGTGCTCGGCGGCACGCCTCTGAATGTAGCGGACCTCATCGGCAAGGCGAAAACTCTTGCCGTCCACCACACGTGTGCCCGGTTCCCGTTTAATCCTTGCCCGTCCCGTCGCGCGTGTTGTGGTCTTGGCCATGGAACTCTTCAACCGCCTGTTCGGCCACCTGCTGGCCTTTGTCTACCACTGCTTCGACCGCATCGTCATTCACGGCTACCTGACCGGTCTCTCGCGGCCCGAGCACGTCGTCTACTTCTTCCGCGAGGTGACCGGCGCTCCAGTAATCACCAAGGAGATTCTAAGCGAGCGGACCAGCCACTACCAGAACTGGGTTGAGGCCTTCGCCCGCAATCATCGCATCCCCTTCGAATGGGCCGAGAAGGGCGTGCGCAAGGAGGATTTTGTCCGCCGCTGGCAACGCCGCATAGTGCGCAACAATGCCTACGGCGTGTACTTCATTTTCAAAAGCATGGAGGTCGGACCCACCTTCCGCATCACCGTGCCGAAATATGCCGCCAAGGACCCCAATTACCGGATTGTCGCTCACCAGCGCAGCCGCTTCACCCACTACTACTTCTACATCCGCGATGAAGTGCTCGGCCCGATCGTCATCTGCGTGGGCTCGTTCTTTCCGTTCAAGACAACATACTATCTCAACGGCCACAGCTTCATTGAACAGCAGCTCAATCGTGCCGGGATCGCCTTCCGCAAGGACGACAACGCGTTTCTCGCGGTTGGCAACATCGCGGCGCTGCAGGCTGCCGCCGATAAGCTCAGCCCGGAAATCATTCGCAAACAACTCGACTACTGGACCTTCCTGCTCGGCCCGAAATTTTCCCCCAGGGAGCGCCGCCAGGTCAAACTATCGCGCACCTACGCGATCAGCCAAATCGAGTACTGCATCAATTTCGTCTTCAAGCGCAACTTTCCGATCCACAAGCTCTTCGAGCGCAGCTGCGAACTCGGCCTGTGGCGATTGACCGCGCACAAAATTGCCGAGGTGTTTGGCACACGCCTACAGCGCAACCACCGAGGCAACCTCTCCACCGTCATCGACCAGATCGAGCACGGCCATCACGTTTTCCGCGCCTATTTCCGCAGTGCGGTTCTCCGGCAGTACGAGAAGTTCTCGAGGTACCTGCGCAACGAGCTGTGCTCCAACAACCTCTACGACTTCGGTCTCAAAAAGGGACTGGATCATCTCGACGAGGTCCGCCACAAGCTCCACGCCATCACCAGCCGGTTCGCCGGTTTCCAGGCGCAGTGGCTCAACGTCCACACCGACTTTCCGCTGCTGCAGAAGATCGCCCTCCCGATTACCGTCGGCTCGGTACGCTACCCCGGCATCAAAATCCACGACACCCGTATCATCCGTCTCCTTGAAGTTCTGCTACACGCCGGCACGCAAGTCGGTGGCTGGACGGCCCGCGACATCCACGACGCCGTCCTCACGACCTTCGATCTCTCACCGGACGTCTACGGTCTCAACCAACTGCGCTACGATCTGCGCAAGCTCAAAGGGCATGCACTGGTCGAGCGCGACGGGACCCACTATTCCTATCGCCTGACCCCAAAAGGCGTGCAGGTCGCACTGCTCTTCCTGTTCTTTCACAAGCGCGTGTGCGGACCGCTCGCCAACAGCCGGTTCCACCATCGGCCGGACCCCCAACATCGGCCGAACAGCCGCCTTGAACTCGCCTATCACCGCGCCGACAAGGCCATCCAAAACGTCGTCGACCTCCTCGCCGCCGCCTGACCCTCGACCCGCCTTTCCGCATCAAACACCGTGCGCCATCAGCATTACTCCGACGCCTCTCCGGCGCGCGGAACGCGTGTCACTTCTCCCTCAAATCGCGACACTCGACCGCTCTCCAATCAGCGCTGGGTCTCAGCCTTCACATCTCGGGCCAGCGACTTTGTCAGACACACCTGCTCAACGATCCTGAAATCAAGAATCTACGCTTTTTCGCAGACGGGGCTGCGAAAAAGTGGCCCCTGGCGGGGCAGTTTGAAACGCGCGGCCGGGTGCTTGTAACCTACCTTCATGACCGACGGGCTCAGCACTCTCTATCAGGATTTACTGGCCGGCAGCTACGACTGCGTCGACCGGATCGTTCTCAACGGGTATTTCCGCAACGGGCATCTTCCCGGTGGGTTTCGGCTGTGGTGGCGGGCGCTGACCGGATCGGACGAGACGCTCGAGAACGCCTATCTCATGCGGCTGGCCGGCCGGTTCAGCCGCCGCCTGCGCGGTTACGCCAAGGCCCACGACATTCCCGTGATCGACTGTTCGGCTGGACAACGCAAGCACGACCTGGCCGAAGAATATCTAGCCAAAACGAAGATCACCCAGGGGCTATTTCTCGTACTCGTCGGTCGGGCACAGGCCCTGGTGTGGACTGTCGGCGCCAACTACCACATCGAACGAAAGAAACCGTTCCCCTACGTCAACCACTACTCGTTTCACGTCCTCGACCGCGACTGGGGTCATTTGACCATCAAGATCAGCGGCCATCCTCCGTTCCCCGCCCAAGTGATGTTGAACGGCCATGAATACGTTGCTTGCCAAGCGCGTAAGGCCGGTATCTCCTTCACCAAGCAGGGAAATTGTTTTACGACTATCTCTGACGCCGCAGCTCTGGCGAAGATCGCAGACACCTTGCTCGAGCATCGGGCTATAGGGCGGCTGAGCCAGGTTTGCGAGCGTTGGATCTACACCTGTCTCTGCTTCGCCCTCGACTTCGACGAGCAGAAGCGGACTGGGTTTCGTTACCAATACTCCAACTATCAAATCGAATACAGCCGAAACCTACTCTTCCAGGTCGGCGCGCACATGGACCAAGTGTTTCAGGCGCTGATCGACCGCAGCCGCGCGCGGCTCGACCTGAAAACCATCAAGACCCTCCTGGGCTACAAGCATCGCCCGAAAAGGCGCCGACCTCCGGTCAAATGGGAAGTCGCGATCGAGAGACCTGTGTATGATCTGACGATCTTCAAGCTGCACTGTAGCAAGCTGACCCTCAAGATCTATACCAAAGGCGAACGCGTCCTTCGCATCGAAGCGGTTGCCCATAATACCCGGGAACTGAACTGTGGCCGCTCGCTGGAGAACTTTACCGAACTCGTCTGCCGACTGAAAGCCATACTCCAGAGATTTGCCGATGCCCTCAGCTGCATCGATCAGTGCTTTATCGCT
>DATEME010000396.1:0-3496 GCA_035275865.1 Candidatus Acidiferrales bacterium
ATATTCGAAATAGGAATAACTGGTGCCAAGAGGATAGGGACCCTGCCGGTGCGTCTGTACTTCTACAAGCTGCTGGGGATTTTGGACCGGAAGCGATCTGAGAATTACAGCGTCGATGAGGCTGAAGACGGCGGTGTTTGCGCCGATCCCGAGAGCAAGGGTCAACACGACGATTGCGGTAAAGGCCGGATTTTTGCGCAGCATTCGCGCGGCGAAGCGAAGATCTTGCCATAGGGACTCGAGCCAGGGGAAGGTACGTTGGTCGTGATGGGTTTCGCGGAGAGAAGCATCGCTGCCTAACTTCAGGCGTGCGGCACGCCGGGCTTCGTCAGGCGACATGCCGCGTCGGATGTTCTCTTCCGTGAGCATCACGAGATGGGATTGGAGTTCCTCGGCGAAGTCGTCGTCGAGCTTGCGCATCGTAAACAGGCCGCGAATGCGCGATGCAACGGCTCGGAGAAAGGCGAACATTTAACTCCTCCAGTAGGACCGCTCACAATCAAAAGTGACTGTGCCACCGGACACGAAAATGTCCCAAACCGCTATTCATTGCGCAGCGCCACCATGGGGTCGACTCGCATCGCTCGGCGGGCCGGAATCCAGCACGCAGCGATTGCAACCGACAGCAAGAAAAATGCACTTGTGCCGAATGTGAGCGGATCGGTCGGCCGAACACCGTATAGGAGGCTTCCTGTCGCGCGCGCGAGGGCCAAGGCAATGGCAGCACCTGCGGCGAGCCCAATCAGAGCGAGGCCGGCGCCCCGGAACAACACCAATCGCAGAACGTCGCGTCTCTGCGCACCAAGCGCAATCCGAACTCCAATCTCGTGCGTTCTCTGCGCGACGAGATAAGCCATTACCCCGTATACGCCGATCGCCGCAAGGACCAGTCCGAGTGCGCTGAATGCCGCGAGGAGTGTCGCTTCGGTCGCGGTGTTTTGGATGGACTGGCCGACGACCTGTTCCATGGTGCGCACCTGCGCCAAGGCGATGCTGTCGTCGAGAGCGGCAATCTTTTCACGGATCGCGGGCGCAACGCTTAGCGGCGCAAGCTGCGTTTTCACGACAAATTTCGCTGAGATATCGTCGAGGTCTTGAGTGACCGGGAAATACACCTGTGGAATCGGACGCTGAGTGACGCCCCACTCTTTCACATCACTGACCACCCCAATCACACGTGTGGGAATGATTCCCCAAATCTTGAAAATCTTGCCGACTGGGTCTTGATTCGGCCAATATGTGCGCGCCATTTGACGGCTTATAACCGCCGTAAACGATAGGTCCGGCGGAAGCTGCGCGGAAGGGCCGAGCTTGCCTGCTTTGTACAGGCTATCTGCTTCTTGAATTGCATGAAATGCCCAATCGGTGCTATCAGAACTGAAATTATCACCCTGCAGGAAGCCGATCCCCATGGCGCGAAAGTAATTGGGCGTCACGTAATTCCACTCCACCAGCTGTTGCGCCAAATCCGGGTCTGGAACACTGCCGACAGTGATGTAACCGTTGTTGCCGCCCTCGACCGGAAGCTCGCTGGCGACGGCAGTCGTCGTGACGCCGGGAATATGGTCGATCTGTTCAATAGCCCGGTCGAAAAATTCGCGCTTCTTCTCAGCCGTGCCATAACTGGACGAAGGTAGAGCCACTCCGAACGTGAGGACACGATCTGTTTGTATGCCGATGTTCGTGCTCCGCAAATTTGCCAACGTCTTCAGGAAGAGGCCGGCGCCGACCAACAGTGCGAGCGACATAGCAACCTCAGACACGACAAGGCATTCGCGCAACAGGCTCCTTTTCTTCGAAGAGCTCAAGATGGATCGCGCGCCACTTTTTAACTCCTCGTAGACGTTCAGTGCGGAGATCTGGAGCGCGGGTGCCAAGCCAAACAGGATAGTCACGAGGTGGGTCGCCGCCGTGGTGAAGATCAACACCCTGCCGTCGATTTGTAGCGGATTGACCAGCGGCAGCATCGAGGCAACGGCATTCGTGCGCTGCCCCGAAGGAACACCCGTCGGCCGCAGCAACGCTACCGCACAGCCGGCCGTCGCGAGCCCCACTGCCGAGCCGCCAATGGCAAGAAGGAAGCTCTCCGTCAGCACCTGCCGCATCATACGGAAACGCGACGCGCCCAGCGCCGCGCGCACAGCCATTTCCCGTTGCCTCCCGCTGGCGCGTGCGAGAAGCAAATTCGCAGTATTCGCGCAAGCAATCATGAGCAGTAGGGATACCGCCCCCAGCAAAAGCAACAGTCCTAGTTTCGACCCCTTCGTGATCTGGTCTTTCAAAGGAACTACGAAGCCCCCTGTGCTGTTGTTTGTGCCGGGATAACTCTTGGCGATCGCAGCCAGGTCCGCCTCCGCCTGGGGTGGCGTGTATCCGGGACGCAATCTCCCGATCGTCCGCCACATGTGCGACCCTCGGGGGCTTTTCTCAACGGCACTCATATCGACAGGAATCCAGACGTCTGTCGCAGCCGGAAAATTGAATGATTGAGGCATTACACCCGTCACGATATAGGCTTCGTTGTTGAGCTGGATCGTTTTGCCAAGTGCATCCGATCCGCGCCCGAAATGGCGTTGCCAAAATCCGTAGCTCAAAACTGCGATGCGGCTCCTGCCCGCCTCGTCATCCCCGGCCGCAAACGCGCGTCCCAACTGCGGCGGTACGCCGAGTACGGAGAAAAAGTTCGCTTGTGCGCTCACCACAAATGCGCTCTCGGTTTGATCGATGCCGCTCGCGTTGTACGCCTTGGCGAACGAATACAGGGTGGACGCCTGAAGAGTGCGGTTCTGCGCTTCCCAGTCGAGGTAATCCGGTCCGGAGAATGGATATTGCCCTGGAGCGCGTTCGTTCTCCCAAACCTGCACGAGTCGATCGGGATTGCTGAAGGGCAGCGGCCGGAACAGTGCGGCATCTACGACGCTGAAAATCGCCGTGTTCGCCCCGATTCCAAGCGCGAGCGTGAGCACGGCCGCCGCAGTAAAGCCGGGATTTTTGCGCAGCATGCGGAGGGCGAAGCGGACATCCTGTGCGACGGATTCGAGCCAGGGAAAGGTACGTTGATCGTGGTGAGTTTCGCGGAGAGAGGCATCGCTGCCTAACTTCAGGCGCGCGGCGCGCTTCGCATCCTCGGGCGACATGCCTTTGCGGATGTTCTCTTCCGTGAGCATCACGAGATGCGAGTCGAGTTCTTGCGCGAAGTCGTCGTCAAGACGCCGAGAATGGACGAGCCCACACACTCGTGACGCGAGAGCCTGGATGCGAGACAGAACTGGTTCACTCATACCCTCTTCGCTCCTCTACTCACAACGCAAGGCGGTGATCGGATCGACGCGGGACGCCCGCCAGGCCGGTATTCCGGCTGCAAGCAATATGACCGGAAGGACGACCGCGATCACCGACGTGTACGTGAGCGGATCAAGAGTGTTCACGCCAAAGAGCATCGAGGTGAGCAATCTACCCGTCGCGAACGAGAATAGGAGGCCGATTCCCGTACCGA
>DATEME010000397.1:0-2450 GCA_035275865.1 Candidatus Acidiferrales bacterium
GGTAAAAGGCGCCAAGCACAACGTTTTCTTCGTTACCACGACGTACGGTAAAACCATCGCAATTGACGCCGATCAGGCAAAGGTGCTGTGGGAATACACGCCGCCGAAATTCGATTCGTGGAACAATACGCGCCAGATCACTAACAGCACCCCCGTCGCCGATCCCGATCGTCAGTCCATTTATGCCGCTGCGCCGGATGGCACCGTGCAAAAGCTCGCCGTCTCCGATGGACACGTGCTCTGGACAACACCCGTCACGCTGCTGCCTGAGCGCGAGAAGATGGATTCACCACTGAAGATCTTTCGCGGCCACATCGTCGCCGTCACTGGTGGCTATATCGGCGACCGCACTCCCTATCAAGGGCACGTCGCAATCCTCGATGCGCAGTCCGGCAAGCTCCTGCACGTCTGGAATTCGCTCTGCAGCGACCGCAGCGGTTTGATCCAGCCGAGCTCCTGCTCCGGCCAGCGTTCCGCAATCTGGGGACGCGCCGGCGCCGTAATCGACCCGAATACCGGCGACATTTTTGTCGCGACAGGCAACGGCACTTACGACGGCAAGACCAACTGGGGCGACGCAACGATCGAGCTGAATCCGGATGCCACACAAATGCTCGGCAACTACACGCCCGAGGACAATGCCGAACTAGATGAGCGCGATCTGGATGTTGGTTCGACGTCTCCCATCATCGTGGGCGACCAGATCCTCGCCCAGGGCGGCAAAGATTCTCTCGTGCGCCTGATCAGCATCAAGAATATGGCCGGCACGTCGCCTCACGCCGGTGGTGAACCGCAATCGGTGCCCACGCCTTCCGGCGGAAAGATGTTTACCGCCGGGGCCGTGTGGAATCATGGCGGCCAGACGTGGCTGATCGTCGCGGATGGCGGCGGCACCGAAGCATGGAATTTCACAGGCGGCAAGCTCGTGCAGGTTTGGAAAAACTCGAATGGCGGCACGAGCCCAGTCGTCGCGAACGGCTTGGTATACGCCTACGATCCGCAGGGAGGTCTGCGCGTCTATGACGGCGAAAAAGGCACGCGAGTCGCCGACTTGGAGTGCGGCTCGGGCCACTGGAATAGCCCGATCGTCGTCGATGGCAAAATCGCGCTACCAGAGGGCAATGCCAACCGTCCGTCGCCTAGCGGAGTATTTGACATCTGGACCCTTGCGGCCAGCCACTAATACGACCGCGTATGCACGTCGCGCGTTTCGCTAGACCGGCAGATTGCGTTTCACGGCCGAGTGTAATCCAATGCCGCCCAGAATAAATGATCGCGCGTGGACCCGCTCGTAACCTGCCTGTTCGAGCAGCGCTGAGAATTTGTCGATAGAAAGAAAACTTCTGAGCGAATCGGGAATATAGGTGTACGTCCGTGCGCGGCCGTGCAGCAGAACGCCCCAGAATGCTCCCTGCAAAAAGAGGTAGGCAAGATAGCAGCGCCGGAAAAGCGCATTGGCGGGGAGAAAAAAGTCCAGAGTCACAATTCGCCCGCCCGGCCGCGTCACGCGTTCGATCTCATGCAGCGCTGCGCTTAGATTGGGAAAATTACGCAGCCCATAGCCCACGAAAACGCAATCGAATGAGGCGTCCGCAAACGGCAGCGCGCCCGCATCTCCGCAGACGGCTTCGCGAACCCCATTCTCGCGTGCAACCCTCAACATCGGCTCGGTCAGATCCACTGCGACGGCGCGAGAGCGCGGCAGTCGCTGGAGCACAAGTTTGGAAAAGTCGCCCGTTCCCGCCGCCAAGTCGAGCACAACGGCTTCTTCCGGCAATGCGCACTCTTTGACGCCCGCGCGCTTCCATCTGCCATCCATTCCATAAGAGAAAATGCGCGTGACAAAATCGTACCGGGGCGCAATCGCACCAAACATGGCCTTCATCTGGCCCGAGTCCTGTTTTTCCGCAGGGAGATTCATAAAGCCCGGGAATTTTAACATCGAGTGCAAGGCATTGTGCCGTTCCATTTCGAAACGGCCAGTCCTAATCCGGCACCGTTTTAATCTTCATCGGCGGCTGTGCCGCAAATGCAAGGCTTCTCTCCCGACGTCGCCTAAAGCGGATCGCTTCGTAACCTCCACAAATTCAATATTTGCAACGTCCTTTTGCGCCGTCGGCGTAGTCGGTACGTCAGCTCCAGCAATGTGCCCGTCTGGCACAGGTCTTGCCTCTATGTGCTTCATGAGCACGGAGAGCGGCGGAATGGTCACCGGCATCGCACGCAAGAATCTCTCCGTCTGCATGCTCGATGACGATCCGGACCACGTCGAAATCACTTGTCACCGTCTCGAAAAAACCGGATTCATAGCCTCGGGTACCACGGACCCGGAAGCAGCGCTCCAACACGTTCGCCTCGGAACGTGTCGCGTGATTCTCGCCGACCTCAAAATGCCGAAGATGGATGGCATGGCATTTCTTCAGCAGGCCCTGCAGCTCGATCCCGGCATT
>DATEME010000398.1:0-1295 GCA_035275865.1 Candidatus Acidiferrales bacterium
AATTCATCTTGGTGAACGGGAGAAATCCCCGTCGAGAGAGTTTGTGCTCGTTGTGTTGTGAGCCGATCGGCGAAAGCTACCTGCGAGAGCTCACCACGCGTCTCTCCTTCTGTAATTACGACTGCTACCTCGGTCACTGCAAACCCGCCTTCTCGGTACTCAAGGAACATGCGAGGGCATCACGACGATCCAGGATGAGAGCCACTCCACGACGATCCAGGATGAGAGCCACTGTGTGAGGCGTGTGATGCGGTTGCGTCAAGTCTGTGATCATTGCGGTGGACCATTCGGCATGGTGACGCACCGTTCGTGGGGCGGCAAGTTTTGTAAGCGCAGGTGCAAAGATGCATTCCTTCGCGAAATCATGCTGGGCCGGGGTACAGTCCTAGGCATGTCGTGGACTCTTTCATCGCCGGAACAGAAGGGAAGTGGCGGCGCGCCCGTCATCAATCAACATCCAAAGCTCTCGGAATTGAGCCGGCACAACTGCTCGCCCCCGCCGACGAGGTGATCGAATGAACGGCGCCGCTTCGTCACGCTCCTCGGCGCTGCTGCGGCGTGGCCCCTCGCGGCGCGCGCGCAGCAGCCGGCGATGCCGGTGATCGGGTTTCTCAACGGTGCACCCGCCGCCAATGGTCGCGCTAAACAACATAAACGAAACCGGCAATCGGCGTTGGGCCGGAGAACAAGGTTCGCGCGGCGGCCGACGGTCACAGGCCAAACTCTGGGTCGCTGTCGGGATAGCCATCGCCGTCGTCGCGACTGCATGGCTGGCCTATTCGTATCGTCAGAGCGACGCAGCCGCCTCTACTCCGGCGGCCCTTCCGCAAGTCGTCGTGAGCAAGCCGCTCGAGCGCGAGGTTGATTCCAGACTGGGCTTCCTTGGTCAATTTTCCGCGGTCGAGCAAGTTGAGCTGCGCGCCCAGGTCGGCGGCACGCTTACCGGAATACACTTCAAGGATGGGGACATCGTCCATCAAGGCGATCTCCTCTTCACCATCGACCCGCGCCCCTACGAAATCAGGCTGGCACAGGCCAATGCCCAGCTGGAGACAGCGAACGCACGGCTCGTGCTCGCTGGGCGCGAACTCCATCGTGCTGAGGTACTAGCGGCTAAAGCGTTCGGAACGGAACAGACCGTCGATCAGCGCACGGCCGACCAGCGAACCGGGCAGGCCGCCGTGGACGATGCGAAGGCTCAGATTCGTGACGCCGAGTTCGATCTCGAGCATTGCCGTATCACGGCACCCTTCACCGGCCGCATCGGCACGCATCTCGTCTCCGTCGGCAACCTG
>DATEME010000399.1:0-2028 GCA_035275865.1 Candidatus Acidiferrales bacterium
ACTGACGAAAAAAGCGGCTGAATGTTAGGCGGCTAGGTAGTCGGTAACATGCGCTCACTTCTGCAGGGGCCTAACTTTGGTCGCCCAAACCGACCTCGGGCTCATAGGTTACATTGTACCGCTAATAAGATAAAAGGGCCGAGGATCTGAACTGTTTTGCTCCGCACAAATTAACACGCGGCGCAGGCCCGGAGACGTGCATTTGTGAATCAACTTCCTGGCCACAGAGTTGCAAGGGCGTCACGGTGCATGACTAGATTTCCTTTGCATCGCGGAACGGGTGGCACCATTCCAACGGATGAGTCGGGGACAGCGAGGTGGACTCATGCATAACATAACTCGGTCAAACAGGAACATAACTCGATCAAACAGGAGAAAGGCTGTGCTCCGCGTGCAGTTTGCACATGAGCGTGCTTGGAAACCGAGAGGCGCGTCGAACGAAAATGCTGTCAAAGGGTCAGATCGGTCAATGTGGAATTCTGATACCCCCTGGGTTGGTGGGCAGAGTACCAGCCGTCAGAGAATGCTTGAGCGGCTCGAAGTCGAGAATGCACAGCTTCGCGGCAGTGTGGTGGAACTCATGCTCCAGATTCAAGCATTGCGCGATGGCGCCAGAACACTAACCGGGTCAAGGCGCGGATTTGCTGGAAAAGCGCGGTTGGGATGGGCTGCCTGATCGGGTGACTTTGCCATCGTATTCGGCATCGAGGTCGTTCCGGACGGCGGCGATCTGGCGAAGCTCAAATTCGGTGAAGCGCAGACCTCGCCAGCGTTCCGCGGCGCGTATGAGCGCACCGAACATCAGTTTGAGAACCGGCTTCTCACCGAAGCCGTTTGGAATAATCTTCAGCCGTCGACGCTCCTCGACAAAGAGACGTTCAAGCAGATTTGTCGTGCGCGTCGCGCGGCGATGCGTAACCGGCAACCGAAGATGTGCGATGCAGGCCTCGAAGTCATCGTCGAAGCAGGAGACCGCGGACGGCAGCGTCGCGGCGTAATCGGCGCGAATGCCACTGGCGAGCTCACGTGCAATCGCTCGTGACGGTGCTTGATAGCAAGCCGCCACCCGCGCCTTGAATTCGGGCCACAGATCGGTCGGGACTTTCACCGCCAGGTTGCGCATTCGGTGCGCCAGGCAGCGCTGACGCGCCGAACGCGGGAAGCACTCCTCGATGGCGCGGATGATGCCAGACGCTCCGTCGCTGACGACGAGCAGGGGGTCGCCGAGCCCACGCGCGCGCATGTCCTGGAAGAAGGCCCGCACCGTCTCGGTGTCCTCCTTCGAGCCGGCCATAAGGTGGAGCAGAATCTTACGGCCATCCTCGCCGATGCCCCAGGCGGCGATCACGGCCTCACGCGGCTGGCCAGCACGTAGCCGCTCGGCAATCCCGTCGACGTAGAGATAGACGATCCGGTACTCGGACAGATCGCGCTTGCTGAAGGCCTCGTACTCCGCCCACAGTCGTTCGGTGATCTCGCTCACTGCCGCACGCGACAGCAGCCGGCGGCCACTCTCATCCCTAAAGGCATCTTCGATGTCACGGGTCGATAGCCCGCGTGCATAGAGTTCGACAGCCAGATCCTCGAGCGCCTGCGTGCGACCAGCAAGATTCTCGCGGATCGCCGACACGAACGGCTCTGGCGTGTCGCGCACCTGCGGCGCAGAGAACTCCACCATTCCTTCCGCCGTCTTCATCTGACCAGGCCGATATCCATTCCGATAGCCCCTTGCTTCGCCACCGGCCCGCTCGTAGCGCTCGCGACCGATTTCGTCGCGAACTTCGCCCTCCAAGGCTTCCTCCAGGATCAGCCGCGCCGCCAGCAGCACCAGGCTCGACCGGTCCGGCGCAGTCCCTAAACGGCCTTCAATCAAGGCGCGAAGATGCTCGCGTGTCTGCTCGGGTGCGGATATTCTCTTCATCGGGATGCTCCTTGGGGCCAACGGCGTCAACCGAAGGCCCACTCTCCTGCTTCGACTCAGGCAGGGTGCATCCCAACCTCTTTTTCCAGCAAGCCTACGCCTTCACC
>DATEME010000400.1:0-1730 GCA_035275865.1 Candidatus Acidiferrales bacterium
GCCGTCCGGGTGCTCATAAACGAACTTGCCGCTTACCCGAAATGCAGGAGTACCAGTTGGAGGGTTGGGATACCAATAGTCCCCATTGATCCAAAAAGCAGGCTGCCCACCCGACACCGGATACACATATTGGAATTGCCCCGGTCGATGTTGAATTAGGGAAGGAGGCGTTGCCCGCCTTGAGCCGTTAGGCTCGGGGTGTCGAATCCGCAAAGGGGAGCAACGCCATGACGACCATTAGCATGCCTTCGTCGCTCGCGCTCGTACCTAGCCTTGAGATGGCTTGGCAAGATGTGGACAGTTCGTTCGAGCGCTTCTGTCTGACGGCCGGGATTGGAGCCATCGAGCAAATGCTATGCGAGGACGCCCAGCGGCTCGCTGGTGCGCCGCATAGCCGCGGTGGAGGCCGCGTGGGCCACCGCTGGGGCCGAACCAAGGGCAAGATCGGCTTCCATGGCGGCAATGTTGCCGTCCATCGCCCACGTGTGCGTGGCTTTGACGGCCATGAAATTCCGCTACCGACCTGGACGGCGGCGCCGGCCGAGAACTGGCTTGGTCGCTGGGCCATGAACCTGATGCTGATCAACGTGTCGACACGGAAGCTCAGGCGCGCTGTGCGGTTGCCCGAGGGCGATCTGCCGGTGATTGCCGGGGACGGCACCTCGAAGTCGGCGGCCTCGCGCCGGTTCGTGGCGCTGTCGGCAGAACGGCTGGCTGAGTGGATGGCATCTGACCTGTCCAAGCTGGACCTCTTGGTCATCCAGATTGACGGCCTGCATATTGGCAACGACCTGGTCCTGGTGGCCGCCCTCGGCATCGATGGTGAAGGCCACAAGCATCCGCTCGGCCTGGTCGAAGGCGCGACTGAGAATGCTGCCGTCGTGCAGGCGCTGATCGACAATCTGATTGAACGCGGGCTCGACCCCAAAGTCTGCCGGCTGTTCATCATCGACGGTGCCAAGGCGCTTAGCAAAGTCATCCGTCGAACCTTCGGCGCCCACACGCCGATCCAGCGCTGTCAGATTCATAAAGCCCGCAACGTGACCGAGCGGCTGCCCAAGTCGCTGCATGCATCGGTGCGCCGAGCGCTCCGGCAGGCTTGGGAACTCGACGATGCCGACAAAGCTGAGCGGCTGCTGCGTAATCTCGCCCGCCGGCTCGACCAGAAGGCGCCCGGCGTCGCCGCCAGCATCCTTGAAGGGCTCGATGAGATGCTGACCGTCAATCGCCTCGGACTGCCGGCAAAACTCCGGCGCTCGCTCGCCTGCACCAACTCAATCGAGAACATGATGGGGACCGTGCGCCGCGTCTGTCGCAATGTGAAGCGATGGCGAAATGCTGCAATGGCGCTGCGCTGGACAGCCGCTGGAATGATGGAAGCAGCTAAAGGCTTCCGTCGCTTGAAAGCCTACAAGCAGCTCCCAATCCTAAGGGCCGCGCTTGTCGCTCACGCTGCCAAGCAGCGCGCCATCAAGAACATTGAACCGCAAGCTCACGCCGCATAGCATGATCAACGGCAATGCCTGCTTCGCCTACTTCAACAAAAACTGGGGCATCCCCTAGCGGCCAAAAAGAAACGCGTAGACAGGACATAGAAAGCGCCGCAAGCCTACCTCAGTCACCGCAAACTGTTTCGGGACTGAAACCGACGGCTGGATTGATAGAGCAGTGCTGAGGCGGCGTGATGTAAGACGTATCGTCAATATCAGTCTAATAGATGATCTTACTGT
>DATEME010000401.1:0-1419 GCA_035275865.1 Candidatus Acidiferrales bacterium
CGAGCGCCGCCGGAGTGCTGCCTGCCGCGGCAATCACTGTCACGTGACGATCAACTAGATCGGCCGCCAGTGCGGGCAATCGATCGTAATGGTTTTCCGCCCAGCGATATTCGACCGCTACGTTCTCGCCCGCGGTGTAACCGGTCTCTTTCAGTCCATGATGGAATCCAAGCAGAAAACGCGCATACGGGCCGGGTGATGCGCCATGAAGGAATCCGATCACCGGCATCGCCGGCTGCTGCGCCCGCGCCGCGAGCGGCCATCCGGCCACACCGCTGCCGAGAAGCGCGATGAATTCCCGCCGCCTCATGGGGCTTTCCCCAAGGCCAAGGATCACGGACGAAGTATAGCAGGTCTTGGAGTGGGTCAGTGGCGCGCATCGCACTAAAAATCGGCGCCTCTGCGGGGCGCGCGCTAAGCCACCGGCAGAGGTTGCGGGGCCTAAGTCTTATTCAGCGGATCTCGTCTAATCTTAATGGGCTCTGTCTGCGTCATGTTCTCAGTAACGGCAAATCGTCCCGGCGCACATTGCGTTGCTCGGAATGATCGACCAGCTCGCCCTTGTCATTGAAAAGATGTCGAGCCATGTCCTCTGGAGTGGTGACTCGGTCAGGCGTCAAGCTTTCGTCACGAATAGGACCGTTTAGGTTTATCACCGGTCGACTTCCCCGAACACAACATCGAGCGAGCCGAGGATCGCCGTGATGTCGGCCAGCATGTGCCCACGGCTCAGGAAATCCATCGCCTGGAGGTGCGCGAACGAAGGCGCGCGAATCTTGCATCTGTATGGCCGGTTGGTGCCGTCGGACACCAGATAGACCCCGAACTCACCCTTGGGCGCCTCGACGGCGGCATACACTTCGCCAGCCGGAACCCGGTGGCCTTCAGTGTAAAGCTTGAAGTGATGAATGAGCGCCTCCATCGAGCGCTTCATCTCGGCGCGGCGCGGGGGCACGATCTTGGAATCAATGAGATGGGGAGGACCCTGCCCGTCCGGCGCCCGCAGCTTGGCAATACATTGTTTCATGATGCGGATCGACTGGCGCATCTCTTCCATGCGGATGCAGTAGCGGTCGTAACAATCGCCGTGCTTGCCGACCGGGATGTCGAAATCGAACTCCGCATAGCACTCGTAAGGCTGGGCCTTGCGCAAGTCCCAGGCGGCGCCGGAACCGCGCACCATCACGCCCGAGAAACCCCAAGCCCAGGCGTCGGCGAGCGAAACTACGCCGATGTCCACGTTGCGTTGTTTGAAGATGCGATTGTCAGTGAGCAGAACCTCGATATCGTCGCACACCTTCAGGAATGGGTCGCAGAACGCCTCGATATCGTCGATCAGTTTTGGAGGAAGGTCCTGATGTACGCCGCCGACTCGGAAATAGGCCGCATGCATGCGGCTACCCGAGGCACGCTCATAGA
>DATEME010000402.1:0-16813 GCA_035275865.1 Candidatus Acidiferrales bacterium
GGCTCGGGCGCGTTGAACTTCACTTCAGTGGCAAAGCTAAACGCGATGGCCGACTTGCCTTTGCCGCCTTCCCCAGCCAGTGCCCAACGGCGGCTGACAGGATCGCGGAACCAGTCCCATAGCCGACGTTTCTCGTGATCGCGGCCCACGAAATCGACGACGATCGATTCGCCCGGAGGTAGCCGCCCTTCGAGCGGTTCCGTTTTCGTCAGAGAACCCAATGACCGCCCCGATAGGCTATCCATCAGCTCTTTTATCTTTTGCGCGGCTTCCTCTGTGCCAAGGCGTTGCAGTACCCTGCGTGCGCAGTCTAGGAGGACAAATGAATCTTCGAAGCTGAAGTCCTTGTCTGCGGGATGGGACAAGGGGTCCCGCAGCCCCTTTATCTGTCTCATCCACTGGATAAGTGCTTGTTTGTCAACCTTCCGCTGCTGTTCGTCACCTTTTCCATTCGGCGGGCAGAGCGCGTCGTAGTAAGCGTCAAACAGGTTAAAAAAATGATTTACGCCAAGGATATCGAACTCGTCGAGTATATCCGGCTCCAGTTCGCCAGATTGTCGACGCTCGTGCGCGCTCTGCTTGATCTTTTCCCATTCCTTCTCAAAGGGTTTTCGAATGCGTTCGCGAAAATCTGTGGGAAACGCGAACGGAAGCTGACGGCGAAGGAAGGCGACGACCGCGTTTCGGTATACTCTCTGAATCCCCTCGTAGCATATGACTAGATTGTTCTCGGACATAGCTATCAGTATCCCAGGGCAGTCACCCTAACGGTTACGCGAAACGACAATTTAATACTCAAATATGATAAGCGCAAGCATCTACTCCATTGATTCTCGGAGTGGCAGGAGGGTAATGGCAAAAATCTTTCGCGCTAGCTGGCGCCTTCTTGTTTTTCGGCTAGTTGATCGAGTTGGCGGTGCCAATCGAGTTGTTTGACGAGGGCGGCGTTTTGGCGCCAGTTGGGCTGCACTTTGACGAAGAGTTCAAGGAAGATGTGCGCGCCGAGGATTTCTTCCAGGTCCTTGCGGGCTTCCGTGCCGATTTTTTTCATCGTTTCGCCACGCTTGCCGATCAGGATGCCCTTTTGCCCATCCCTCTCGACGTAGATCGTGGCGCGGATGCGGATTAGTTTTTCTGTTTCTTCAAAAGTGTCCACAAGAACGGCAATCGCGTGCGGCACTTCTTCCTTTGTGGCGAGAATCGCTTTCTCGCGCACGAACTCCGCGGCGAGGAAGCGCTCCGGCTGATCGGTGAATTGATCCGGCGGAAATAGCGGCGGCGATTCCGGCAGATGCGCGAGCCAGCCTTTCACCACATCGTCGCAGCCTTCGCCAGTGAGCGCGGCAATCGGATAGACCTCCGTGAATTCGAATTCGCAGCGGAATCGATCGATCACAGGCAGGAGCATGGGCTTGCGCATGCGATCGATCTTGTTGAGGAGAAGAAAGACAGGTCCGTTGAAGCGGCGAATCCACTCCAACGTGAAACGGTCGCCCGGGCCGAAATTGGCCGCTGCGTCGGCAATGAGGGTGAGCACGTCAATGCCTTCGAGCGCCTGCGTCACCTCGTCCATCATCTGGCGATTGAGCACGCTATCCGGAGTGTGAATCCCGGGCGTATCGACCAAAACGATTTGCGCATCGTCGCGATTCACGATGCCTTGAATACGATTGCGCGTGGTCTGCGGGCGCGGCGAAACGATCGACACTTTGCGGCCGACGAGCGTATTGACGAGCGTCGATTTGCCGGCGTTGGGCCGGCCGACGATGGCGACGAATCCTGATTTGAAGGGCATGCGAAGATCAATTCTACGCCGATTGCGCGTGTTTCATCCGAGGCGATTGATCGTTAATTTTTAAGCCAGATTGTAAGCGCGTGTCGAAAAATGAGAACGCGAGCCGGCCGGTATAGGAACAACAGCAATTCAAGAGCAATGGCGTCCGGCTTTGGGTTGCGCGGAAGCGGCGTGCAATGTAGAGTTTCCTGAGCCCGCCGCTCGCGCGGGCGTGTCCGTCTGTGACGGGCAAGCGCACCGGCAGGTGGCGATTGGATTCACAGCTCTTCCGCACAAAGAGCATTGACCGGCTCATCTCGGACTCGGAAAATCCCGAGAAAAAGCTGAAGAAGTCGCTCGGCTGGCTGAGCCTGACGTCGCTCGGCATCGGCGCCGTGATCGGCTCGGGCATTTTCACGGTGATCGGCACGGCCATCGCCGGGGAAAAGATGCCGTTCAGCTCCGTCTTCGATTCGACGGTAATCGAATACCTCATCTATCACAAAGCGTCTTTCGGTCGCCCTGGGGCAGGGCCCGCAATCGCTCTTTCGTTCGTTCTTGTGGGCATCGTCTGCTGCTTTGCGGCGCTTTGCTATGCGGAACTGGCCGCGATGATCCCGATCGCCGGCAGCGCGTACACATACACCTATGCCACGATGGGCGAACTGATCGCCTGGATCATTGGATGGGACCTGATCCTCGAATACGCCGTTTCCAATATGGCCGTCAGCGTAGGTTTCTCGGCACACGTAGTCGATCTGTTTGACTGGTTCGGCTGGCATCCGAGCCTGCGCTGGATCACACCGGCGTATTTGCCGGAGGGCATGGCCGATTTCCAGGGCAAGATGCTCTACTCGCCCGGTTGGCATTTTGGTTTTAACTGGCCTGCCTTCGTGATCGTGATGCTGCTAACCGTCGTGCTGGTACGCGGCGTAAGAGAATCCGCCACGACGAACAACGTCATGGTGCTGCTGAAGATCTTCGCCATTCTGATCTTCGTCGGATATTGTGGCCGATTCGTGCACCCGACGAACTGGCATCCCTTTATGCCCAACGGCTGGCCGGGCATTCTGACAGGCGGCTCGATTATTTTCTTCACATATATCGGGTTCGATTCTGTGTCAACAGCAGCCGAAGAGTGCCGCAACCCACAGCGGGATCTGCCGATTGGGATCATCGCGACGCTGGTGATCTGCACGATTCTGTATATAGCGGTGGTGGTGGTCGTCACGGGACTCGTGCCGTGGCAATCGCTGGTCGACGATGCCGCGCCCGTCATTCACGTGATGGAGCGCATGGGCTTTGGCGATGTGCGCCTTGCCGTGTTGATCGGCGCGCTCATGGGCATGATCTCGTCGCTGCTCGTCTTCCAGCTTGGCCAGGCGCGGGTGTGGTTTGCGATGTCCCGCGACGGGCTACTGCCGCGCATCTTCAGCCGCGTGCATCGGCAGTATCGGACGCCCGACTTCTCTACGTGGGTCGCGGGCTTCGTGGTAGGAATTCCAGCGGGCCTGCTCGATATCGGCACTTTGGCCAACCTCTCCAATATCGGCACGCTCTTCGCATTTGCGCTCGTTGCTGGAGGAGTGCTGATTCTGCGCTATAAGGAGCCGGAGCGACCGCGGCCATTCCGGGCGCCGGGGGGAATCCTAGCCCCGGTGCTCACGATTGTGTTCTGCCTTCTTCTGATGATGGGGCTGACAATCACGAATTGGATTCGGTTCTTCACCTGGTTGGTCATTGGGCTAGTGATTTACTATTTCTACGGACGTCGGCGGAGCGAGCTGGCATTGGAACGGGCCGCAGGGGATTCGAAATCGACCGAGGGAGTGCGCTGATGTTGCGCCGGGCGTGCGTTTTTGCGCTTCCGCTGCTGGCGGCGGTGGCTCTGACGCTTTCGTCGTCATATGGGTGGGGCGAAAGCGCCGAGCGGCTGATCGCGAATAAAGCCATCGAGACACTTCCCGAGGAGATGCTGCCGTTCTTCGAGTCGAATCGGCAGTTTATCGTGGAGCACGTGACGGAGCCCGAAGGCGCCAAGCCGGAGGACCATACAGGGTTTATACAGCTCGACCACTACGGCCAATTCCCTTTTTCCGCGCTGCCCCATTCGTATACGGCCGCTTCGCTGAAGTACACGAAGCACACGCTGGTGGAATACGGCGTTTTGCCATGGCAGATCGGCATTGAGAGCGAGAAGCTAACGAGCAATTTTCGCGAGCATCAGTGGGGAGAAGCGAAACTTTCGGCCGCCACGCTTGCCCATTTTGTTGCCGCTGCGTCGGATCCATTCAATACCACGATGAATTCGGACGGGCATCTTTCGGATCAACCCGGTGTGAATCAGCGCTACGATACCGGCCTGGTCGACCGCTACCAGCTTTTCTTTTTTGTGAAGGCGAATCAAGCCTCCTATGTCCCTGAGCCAACCGATCGCGCGTTTGACATGTGTCTCGAAGCGCATTCGTGGCTGGAGAATATTCTTTTGTCGGACCGGCGCGCGCATGAGGGCCTGACCGGCTATGCCGACGATTATTACGATCACTTTTATGCGCAAGCGGGAGCTGTCTTGATCCGCCAGCTTTCCGACGCTTCAACGAACGTGGGCTCCTATTGGATGACCGCGTGGATCAACGCTGGCCGCCCGCAGCTTCCCTCCCGATAGCTTAAGTACCCTCCCCTGAACCTAAGTCCAGTAACTCTGAGGCTGCGCCACCCGGCGAAAGCGGTGGACAGCGTGGGGAGCGCATTTTCTAATGAAAAGCGGGGAATCAGCGAAGGCTCGGGCTTGGGGGTCTGCGATGAGGCTGACGGGCATTGCTTTGGCAATTTTGCTGTTTGGTGCGGGGACGGCGAGCGCGCAGACGGTCTCCGAAGGCGCACTTCTCGTTGCAGCACCCACTCCTTCGATCAACCGCGCGGTAGCAAGGCCATTATTTTCAAGTGCTTTGCGAGGTGCGCTGCTGAATTCGGCGCGGCCAGCGCCAGCACCGGCACCACAGGAAATCGAGGGCGTTTTTCCTGCGTATTATTGGCAGACGAGCTTCGGTTTCACGTACACGCGCTTTTACGAAGTGCCTGGAACCGTCGTAGCTACCAATGGTTTCAACGCATCGATGGCCTATTTTTTTAAGCCGTGGATGGCGGCGGAGGGAGTGATTGATGCGGGGGTCGGGAAGCAGCTTGGGCAATCGGTGCAGTCGGTGTTCACGGGCGGCGGATTGCGCCTGAGCGCATCGCAAAACGACGCGCTAAACCTTTGGATTCATGCAGATGCGGGAGAAGCGCATTTTTCGCCGAAGACGAGCTTCGGCGGGGAGAACGCGTTGGGTTATGAGGCGGGTGGAGGCGTCGATATTAGCCCGCGGCATCACAAGCTTGCCTACAGGCTCGGCGTCGATATGCTTGGCACTTCATTCTTTGGGACTTACCAGATCAGCCCGAAGATCTCTGCCGGCATCGTATACAAATTCTGATTCATTTCTGAATCGAGCGGGCTCAATTCACAGACGCAAAAAAGTGCCAGTTTTGACGCGTTTAGCGCCATAAAATGCAGGATTCTGACGCATTTTGACGCGAGGTGCGCCTTAAATTCGGCTTGTTCGCGCAAATCCCCGAGGCGGGAGCCTCGGGGCTGGGGTGAAATCGCGAAACTGGCCGCCCAGCGAGATCAGGTGTCGTGGACAGTCAGCGTTCATGCGAGACAACAGCCTCGGGTCCAGGAACCGGACCCGAGCCACATTTACCCTCGAGTCGCAGGGCCACTACAGCAAAACACCGAGCGAAGAAAACAAGCCGAGCTAAGATTCACCGCTTGTAGCCGATTTTGCGGACGAATTCGTGGCGGCGTTTGCGGTCGTCGCCACTCTCGACACCCTTGGGCGAACTCCCATCGACGACGCCGAGGACACCTCGCCCCTGTTCGGTTTGAACCACGATCACCTCGACCGGGTTGGCCGTCGCGCAAAAAATCGTGCATACCTCGAAGCAGTCGCGGACGCGGCTGAGCAGATTAATCGGATAGGCATCGCGAACCAGTACAACAAACAGGTGCCCTGCGCCGATCGATTGTGCATTTTGTACTGCAGCGCGACGCAAATTTTCATCGTTGGATTCGACGCGGATGAGACATGGCCCTGAGGCTTCGTTGAAGGCAACGGCGAACTTCGCATTTGGCACAGTATTCACGATCGCTTCATAAAGATCTTCGGCGGTTTTGATGAAATGAGACTGGCCGAGGATGAGATTCGCACCATCGGGAATTTCGAGACGAACAGGGAGCAATTCCATTTTCTGGTCCTCAGGCGTAAATATTTCCCAGTATTGGAAACCGGCGAAAGCAGGCGAAAGCGCCGGAAGTCCATTATCGGGGGGTGAAATGCGCCTGGCAAGGACTGAATGGATTTGGCCACCGACTTGCATAGAGATTTATAGAATCGCGCTTCGATCAGAAGCATCGAATCAGCAAGCGGGTTCAGCTCAGCAGGAAGAGATGGGTTAGATGTTTATCAAAACGGTCGAGCAGGCAAAGCGTTGGTTCAAAATCGTGGGTGGCTTCACCCTGCTCGTAATTGGTGTTGCTACAATGTTTTCCCCTGCTCCTGGTTTCCTCATCATGTTACTTGGCCTCGGTATCCTGGCTGCGGAATTTGTGTGGGCCAGGCGCCTCCTCAATCACCTGAAAGAACAGGGCGAAAAGCTCCGGCAGAACGTCTTCACTCGCAGCGACAAGATGCGACCGGCGGTTGTCACGGTGCCATTGAGCGCCCAGCAAGCAATCGGCCCACGGCAGATCGGTTCCCACAGGACTGCGTAGACGGGTTTTCCATCGCAGCGCCAGGCGTCAGAATCCCAGCCCCGCCAACTCGCAAGAACGCGTTAGTTGTGGCCGAGAGCCACGACAACGCCGACGGAAATTTCCGGGCTTATCTGGTACGTATTGAAGAACGTGCTGCCGAACATGTCCGCGGAAACGCGATATCCGATGCGACTGCGGCGTGGATTGAAATCGAAACCCCCGCCGAGTTTGTAGCCTAGCGCGTGACTCGCTCCAAAGGAGGCGTTTGGAGAGAGGTGCGAATAGCCTATCTCAGCGTGAATCCATGGACGAAAAAGGCCAAAATCGGGCATGTAAAACCGCGGCCCTCCGCCAATAAAGAGGACCGGCGAGTTGCTTCCGTTTTGGAAACCCAACGCGTCGGTCAGTTCACCTTCCAGGCCCATCCGATCACGCCGGTAGAGAACCGATGTGGTGAAACCGGCGTTGTTCAGGGTGTTCGCCGGCACCTCATGGAAGCTGAGGAAGGTGAAGCCAACGCCGACCTGCAAAGGAGTGGCGTCAGGATGCACGCCCTGAACGCTCTGCGCCCTTGCGCCAGTCGCGAACAGCAATAGTGCGGCGAATATGCCAAATCTGCGCATTACAATTCCTTTCATCTCTGACGATTTTCCGTAGTCCCCGCGAACGCTCTATGGGTACGGCAGGTAACGCCACAGATCGTTCAGCAAACCGATGCCGCCGCTCGCCGTAGTCGAGTCGTATCCTTCACCGCCAAACATCCAGAGGTATCCGTTCAGGTCGACCCAGTATCCGGGGAATGCACGCGTTCCCGGATAATTCACCACATGTGGATAGTCGATCTGCGCGGGAGCGAGACCATAGACTCCTGGCTGGCTGACGGAATTGGGGCCTTTGACCCACGTCCATTGGCCTCCGCTGTATTCCCACAGGTCGCCGAGGGTTCCGTTCGCGGTCGAGTCGTAACCTTGCCCGCCGAACAACCACAATCTGCCGGCAGCGTCGATCCAAGAAGCGGATCCCCAGCGAGCGCCAGGTACGTTGCCAGCCGCGGCGACACCCGCCGAGCCATAGACGCCGATTTGGTTGACCGCACTTGATCCGCTCACCCAAGTCCACTGGCCGCCGCTGTACTCCCAAAGATCGTTAAAAGCGTTCGGTTGACCTGTTGCGGAGAGATTGTAGCCGCCGAACAACCAGAAATTGCCGCTGGCATCGACCCACGAAGTGGCCGCTTGACGGCCGCCAGGAACTGTCGAGGCCGAAGCTGTGCCCTCAGTGCCATACACACCGTTCTGATTGATCGTGTTCGATCCGCTCACCCAAACCCACTGACCGGCCGCGGTGTACTCCCATAGATCGTTGAGCAAGCCCGGCGACGAGGTGCTGCCGTCGTAGCCAAAGCCACCGAACAGCCAAAGATTGCCGGCCGAGTCAACGCGCCCGGTCGCGCCCCAGCGGCTGCCCGGGCAATTGTTCGCCGAAGGAGTGTTGAGCGTCCCATAGACGCCGTTGTTATCGACGCCGATATTGCAATTCGCATTGCTCGAGAGCACTTGCGTCCACGTCTTCGCCGATGGGTCGAACTTCCACAGATCGTTCAAGAATCCCGTGCCGCCCGCACCAAAAGTTCCCTGTTGGCCTCCGAACATCCAAAGATTGCCGCTGCCGTCGGTCCACGTAACAGCTCCCCAGCGCTGCACCGGCGCCGTTGCGGAGTTCCAACTATTTGTTTGGACTTGCTGCCAGAATGTATTGAAGCCGCCGTAATAAATCTGAGTGCCGGTGTATTCCCACATATCGTTGAGGAAAATCGGATTCGGGTTGGACTTGGTGTCTTCTCCGATTCCACCGAAGAGCCAGAGATTGCCGGAACTGTCTACCCAAGTTGCGGGGTATTTGCGGCCGCCCGGAGTGGACGTGTCAAGCGATGTTGGAGGAGTTAGAGGCGGAGAAGGATTTCCGATTTGGTTGGACGTGTTCGAGCCATCCATCCAGCTCCAGTCATTATGACCGCAATCGACGAGGACGCTGGTGACCGGGCCGGTGACAATGCCCTGGTAGTTCCAAAGCACGCACGGTTGGGTTTGAGTGCCGCTCGGCGGGACAAGCATGAAGACGTCGTACTGGCCGCCATATGCGATCGGATCCACGAATGTGAACGAGCCGTTTCCGTTGAGAGTGAGGTTATCGCCGCCATTGTCTTGCAGAACCGGACTGTTGCCGCTTCCGACGAGGCCGACAACTTGTCCTCCCACGGGGAAGAACACGGCGGGACAGACGACTTGAACGGTGGTTACGTTGGTAGTCGTCGTGCCATTTCCGTTTGACACTGTGCAAGTCTGACCAGGGTTCGTCGGTTGAGTCAGGACCGTCACGTCGTAAGAACCATTCGTGGGAATCAAGGAAGCGAATGTGAATGTTCCATTCCCCGCGACCGAGAGGTTATCGCCGCCGTTATCTTGCAGGACCAGTCCTTTGCCATCGAGTCCGGAGACCGTGCCACCGACAGAGAGAGTCGCGGTAGCGCAGGTTACAACGATATTGCCAACATTGGCCGTGGCCGTTCCGCTGCCACTGGCGACCGTGCAGACTTGCGCCGGAGACGAAGGCTGAGTGAAAACAGTCACGCTGTACGTTGCGCCGTTGGCGAGTGCCGTCGAAAACGTGAAGGGACCGTTGCTGCTGACCGTGAGATTGTTGCCGCCGTTGTCCTGCAGCACCATTCCAGTGCCCGCAAGGCCCGTGACCGAGCCGCCGATGGTTACGGTATTACTGCCGCATGTGACCTGGACGTTCGTGACGTTTGCCGTCGCGGTTCCGGACCCACTGGCGACGCTGCACGCTTGGGAAGGACTGGAAGGCTGCGTAAGTACCGTGACGTTGTAAGTGTTGCCGGAGGCGATGGCCGTCTTAAACGTGAATGTTCCCGACGCCGCGATCGACAGTTTATCGCCGCCGTTGTCTTCTAAGACCAGTCCGGTACCGCTGAGGCCTGTAACGTTTCCGCCGATGGTGTACGAAGACGATGAAGACGAGGATGAGGAGGAGTTACTGGAGCCGATACCGCTACAACCGGAGAGAATAAAGGCAAGCGCAATGAGCGCGAACGTCTTCGGGCGAAAGTTCATGGGCTCCTCGTCCTGAGCTAATGGGAATTAATTTTCCGTCCCACTGTTTTCCTGCGTGCCTGCGGATAATACTTAGTACATATATGCGTCTGAGTACTAACATCTGAATATCAGGCAGGTATCGTCCTATGCGGAGTAATGAAGGGCAAGGTTACTTTGTCTTACGAGTTGTCAAAAGAATAATAGCACAATGCGAGCCACGAAATGGTTTGCGAAAGGATTTTCACTTGGCTGATAGAACGCACACTGATATGGGCCGCCCGGCGCCGTAGGAACGGCTTTGAGGGCGCGGCAAGCGTCGGTTCGCAGCAGGTCAGTTCCCATAGGGCTGCGTAGGCCTTCAGATTCTCTGGCGATCGGTTGCTTTAGCTACGACAGTGTTGCGGTCCGTGCCCACTTTCGCAGGAGCCGACAGAGTGCACTCAAAGGCCATGCGACGCCGCCCGCGAGAAAGGGAGGTTCGTTCCTTGCGGCAGAGTGGCGAGATCCGACCTCGAAGCTTCAGAATCGGTCGCAGCGTTTCTATTTTGCTCGACACGGCACGCGACCTTGGCCCAGGGTGTTCGCCGGAAGGCAGGAAGCCAAAAGAGATACAGCCTACGGGACCGCGAGTTTACAACGATTGCCGCATTGCAGCCTGTCCCGCATGCTGGTAGGAAGGAGACTGGAGTAGAGCGCGATGCGGAGACGGATCTTAATCGCGGACGATCATGAGGTGGTGCGCAAGGGGCTGAAGTCGCTGCTGGCGGCGCGGGTGGACTGGCAGGTGTGCGGCGAAGCGTCGAGCGGGCTGGAGGCGATCGAGAAGTCCGCGCGGCTGGAACCTGACGTGATCGTGATGGATATTTCGATGCCAAACATGGACGGCCTGCAGGCGACGCGCGGCATTCTGCAGAGCCGCCCCGAACAGAAGATTGTGTTGTACACGATGCATGATTCGGAGGCGTTCGCCTGCGCGGCGATGAGGGCGGGCGCACAGGCTGCCGTTGGCAAATCCGAGAAAGCGGAAGAGTTGTTTCACGCGATCGATCTGGTGTTGCATGGCCAGCAATTCTTCCCCGCGGTTGGGTTACTGTTGAATTGAGATTGCCCGGCCGGAGGGTGCACGACGCCCGATCGCCGAACCGACCACTACGAAGTACGGAAAGATCCCAAGGCAAAAGGTCCACCGAGAAGCGCCCGCAAAATCCGGGGTGTCCGGCTACCATAGTTTGCGGAAAGAATGCGAAAGCCGGTACCTCAGGGGCTAAAGCCCATTGTAAATGGACGCTTTATGTCGGAGCTGAAGCTCCGACCCCCTGAAAACCTTCCTTTCCCGCAACCTGTACAAGCCGAGTCGGACGCCGACGAGCTGAATTTTAGGCTGAGGGGAGTCGACCTGAAGCTCCGAACCTTTTGAGTAAAGGTCGAGCAAAAGGGCAAAAGGCCCGGTCCTCCGAGATTGGGAGGGCCGGGCCTTTTGTTTCACAGTAAATCAGCTTGCGAAAACCTTGATCAAAACAATGACTAACACATAGAGCACGAGGGATTCGATAAGCGCAACGCCGATGATGAACGCGTTACGAATCGGGCCGGCCGCTCCGGGATTCCGGGCGGTGCTTTCGCATGCCGCCGCGGTTGCTCTTCCCTGCCCCAAGCCGCCGCCCGCTGCCGCGATGCCAAGTGCGAGAGCCGCCGCAAAAGCAACCCAGTCGGTGGCCTTTGCGGCCGTACCGCCGGCAGCCTGTGCGAACGTGGCGGGCGCGAGTACGAGCGCAGCCGTTAGAGCCGTCAAGAACCACATCAGTTTCTTTGTCATCTTCTTCCTCACTATGAATTTCCGTCAGGAGGTGGTTGCCGGAAGCCCTTGGGAGAGAACCGGCCTCACGCTGGCGGCATTTGATGCCGAATTAGTGTTCTTCCGCGACCGCTGTGCCGAGATAAATGATTGCAAGAATCACGAAAATGAAAGCTTGCAGGAATGCCTCAAAGACATGGAAAAACGAAAGCGCCAACGGAACGCCCACAGGAACGACCGCAGTAATGTAGCCGACAGGATTCTTGCCCGATACGAATACGAAAAGGCCCATCGTGAGGCCAAGAAATGAAATGTAAATCAACTCGCTGACCATCATGTTTGCATAAAGACGAATCGTCAGCGAAAGTATGCGGGCGAAATGGCTTACTGTTTCCACGACGAGCATAATCGGGGAAATTGCGGGCACGGGACCGAGCAGCGTCTTTGCGTAACCACCGCCGCCGTGTTTTCTAATGCCGTAGAAATTGTAGTAAAGAAAGACCAATGACGCGCAACCGAGGGGAACGACTTTGTCGGCCGTGGGAGACATGAGGCCCGGCACAAGCGCGAGCATGTTTGAAGCGAGGATGAAAATCGCAATTGTGCCCATGATCGGCAAGTGACGTTCGGCGCCATGGCCGACGATGTCGTCGATCAGGTCTCTCACGCCGATGCCCATCTGATTCGTGAGGACCATCTCCATAGCCTGCTGCGTGCCGCCCGGACGATCCACGGAAATGCGTGCGCGCAGCCAGAGAAAGAAGATTGCGAGAACGATGAGCAGGAGGATTTCCATCGCCAGATAATTGGGGATGGGATACTGCGCGTTTTCAGGCTGAATATGCAGTAGAGCGAGGAGAGCCAATGCCGGTTTCGCGAGCAACATGTTCACCAGCTTTGTAAAAGGAAGAACTGCTTCTTTACCCATGGTTCTCCGTCAGTCTGTGTAACAGATCGCTTGTCATTTTGAGTGAATCAGTGTTGCGCAGTTACAAGTTGTGGCCGCGCAAAGCCTCGTATCCGGCGCCGAAAATCACCGCCGGAAACACTGCCGTGAGTCCGCACAACACGGGAACGGCAGGCAATCGTAGCCAAACGAGAATAGCATAGACGGCTAAGAGCAACAACCCGAGGCGGCCCAGAAACTTAGCATGTGTCTTGCGCGGGACTCTCGCGTGTTCGGCGCCGGCTTGTGCCAAGCCTAATTTAATCACTCCGGCCGCGCCTTGGCGGAGCCAGCGGAAGTTCAGCCAGCACACCGCTGCGCCGACGGCAGTGCCTGCCGCGGCACGCCATCCCCAGCCAATGAAGGCAATGAACGAGCCGGCCGCGCCGATTAGGGGAATGAGGAATTCGATCCGGCGATCCAATCCGTAGCGGACGGCTTCAGACGTCATTTCTTATCCAGCATGCCTGCGGTCTTGATCGCCTCCCGCAGACCAATTCCGAGCCCGATGAAGCCGAGGATCAGCATGAAGAGAAGCTTGGTGTGCAGCCAACGGTCAAGCAGGTAACCCGCGCCACCGCAGACGACCATGGGCACAACCAGGCTGAACGGCAAAGTCCAAGCGACGGCTGCGGCTCGCATGTCACCCGCGCGCTTCTTGCGATCTTCGGGATTGATTGGCGCCACGCGTGCCCCGTTTCGAGTAATGCTCTAGGGAAAGTTTAGCGCAGAGTTGCCGGGGATTGCACGTTCGTGTGCCGGCCGCCAAGCAAAAGCAAGAGAGGTTCTTCGGGCCGCTTCGCGTCCTTCAGAATGACGGGCATCGCTCAAGATTTGGCTCGCGCATCACCCTTCGGAATGACAAGTTTCGGTCACGCGTTGAGCTGCTAGCCGTGGTGGTGGCCGTGGAGGACTTCGATGGCGTGAGGCAGGAGGCAGGCGACGGCGTCGAGAGATTCGACGGCGCCTTTTGGGCTGCCGGGCAAGTTGATGATAATGCTCGTGCCGCGAATGCCGGCGACGGCCCGCGACATGATCGCGCGGGGGGTTTTCTTCATGCCTTCGGCGCGCATCTGCTCGGCGAAACCAGGGATCAGGCGATCGGCGACAGCCATTGTCGCTTCGGGCGTGACATCGCGCGGGCCAAGTCCGGTGCCGCCGGTGGTGAGGATCAAGTCGGCGGCGCGAGAGTCGGCGACAGTTTTAAGGAAGCCTTCGATCCATTGGCCGTCGTCGGCGGAGACTTGCTGGGAGACAACTTCCCAGCCGAGAGCTTTGCAGCGTTCCACGAGCGCGGGACCGGAGCGGTCTTCGCTAGTACCGCGGGAGACAGAATCGCTGATGGTAAGAATGGCTACGCGCATTTTCTGAAAAGCTCACGCCTGCCCGGCAGGGCGCAGCGAGCATGTGCCCCTACGGCAAGCCCACGGCACTGAAAGTTTCTCATCGATAGCGCCAGCGTCGCAATCGGCTTTCGCTGCCCGCTCGGGAGCTGGGAATTTCCACATTTCCGAAATTTCCACATGCAAAATCGCCGCGCGTGCGATTGACTCATTTCGGGTGTGGAGTTACAACCGATTGCGTCAGAGGCGTTCGAATCGAACGAGCCTCGGGTGGCACGGCAAGCGCAAGCTTGACGAGCTGCGCGGGGCACGCGAGAGAAGAACAATTCAGACCAAGTTCGGAACGGTACGGCGTCGCGACGAGACGCAAAGCGCGGCCCGGATTCGCAGCGCTAGATTCGGCGAGGCAGCAATGCCTGGCGGAGTCGGGCGAAGCAACCTCGGACCAGCCGAGCACTAACGTCGCGGCCTGTTTCTCCTGTGCAAACGGGAAAAACATGGTAGCCGCAACCTTTCACGACTGAAGATGAGGGGCGAGCAATCGCCCCTTTTCTTTTTCCCGCCACAGTTTCTTGCCTCAAATTGCTCCAATGGTTGCCCGCCCAGACAAATCTTGACTCTTGCGAAAAAGATGAAGTCGTGGCATATCTGACTTGCTCCTAAATCTCAGGAAAGGACGCCCTCGGTGCGATCCATAACGCAAATGCCGCTGCCGATTCTGACTCGGCCGATTGACCGCCCTCGCGGTGTGTGGGCGTCGCTCTTTGGCACTAGTTAAGCCGGCAGCCTAAACCACTTCACATTAAATAGCCTTTTTTCTCCGTAAGGAGAGCCGCGCATTTTTGCTCGTGTGCCAGCGCACATCTGTCTCACGGCGATGTGCGGCCAGAAATTGCCATCCCTGTGCGCCTCTGGGCGATGCCCCAGATCGGAAAGCAGCTTTATGATCGAGTTGTTAAAGAGCATTCTCACTGGACATAACCAGTTTGCGTCGGGCGGACTGCTGCTCATGCTTCTTGGGGGTCTTGGAGTGTACCTGAGGACCATTCCCGAGAATTTGTGGCACTGGTTTCTCGGTCAGATGACCATGTCAATCACCGTCCAGGACGAAGACTGCGCGTTCGTGTGGGTGAAGGAGTGGTTTCTCGAACAACGTTTCGTGAAGCGAATCCGCAGGGTCGATCTGGACACGACGGTCCAATCCGAGCGATCTGCGCTCATACCAGCTCCCGGCCGGCATTGGTTCTGGCATGCAGGCAGGCCTTTCAGTGTGTCGTTCTATCGCAGCAAGGATACGAAGGGCTGGTCGCACAAACGCAGCCAGACTCTGTATTTTCGGACAATTGGGAGAAACCAGAAGTTTCTGCAAGATTTCGTGAAGGAAATCGTTTCCTCGCACGAAAAACGCGTGAGAGCGACTTCGCGTCTTTACGTACTCGAAGAGAACTATTGGGAGCGGGTGGAGAACTATACTCCCCGATTGTTCGACTCCGTGATTCTACACGGCAGAGACAAGGAAAGTCTGGTTCGGGATATCGAGAAGTTCAAACTTTCCAGGCAGCGCTATCGCGAGTTAGGAGTTCCTTATCATCGCGGCTATCTGTTCTATGGCCCTCCGGGGACGGGCAAAACATCTCTCATATCGGCCGTATCTGCGCGCTTTGCGATGTCCATCTACGCTATTAACCTCGCCGATTTGAATGATAAGACTCTGATGAAGGCTATTCACGACGTGCCGCCCGGCTCCGTCGTCTTGTTTGAGGATATCGATTGCATCAAAATGACAACCGCCAGGCCGGACTCGGCCAAGGCGATCAAGAACCGGCCGTCGCACGATCCGGAAGACGAGAGGTCCGATCCTTTGGAGCGCTTTAACGTCACGCTTTCCGGCCTGCTGAATGTATTGGACGGATTCTACGCGCCAGAGGACGTGCTGTTCTTTATGACAACCAATCGAATGGAGAGCCTCGACCGCGCGCTCCTGAGGCCGGGCCGGATCGATTATCGGCTTTTTCTCGGCAAAGCCACCGACCAACAGAAAATCGAACTCTACCGAAGATTTTTTCCCCATGCTTCGCTCTCCGACGCGCAAGATTTCGCGGGTTCACATCCGCTGGTTGAAACGATGGCGGAATATCAGGGGCTGCTGCTACAGCTCGATGCGCGGGAGGCGCAGAATGATTTCTGCTTGCCTGTGGATGGTGCGGACTCCAGTGAGGATGAAGCGACGAACGAACGCTCGTTGCAGGAAGCTTGAGGCATGAGAAAGCGAGAGGCACAGCGTGTCGGGCTCGCGCGGGCGCTTTCGAAGCTGGGATACTGCTCCCGCTCGCAGGCGGCGGAACTGGTCCGTGCAGGCCGCGTTCGCCTGAATGGCGCGACGCGCCGCGACCCCGAAACGCCGGTGCGGATGAGCAGCGATCGCATCGAAGTCGATTCGCGACCCGTGGCCCGTGAGCGGAAAATTTATCTCATGCTCAATAAGCCGCGCGGCCTCGTCACTACCACGTCCGACGAGCAGGGCCGCGATACGATCTACTCATGCCTCAAAGACGATCTGCCCTGGCTCGCTCCTGTGGGCCGCCTCGATAAAGCGAGCGAAGGATTGTTGCTCCTGACAAATGACACCCAGTGGGCCGCGCGAATCGCGGATCCCGGGAACCACTTGCCGAAAACATATCACGTGCAGATTTCGGCTCTCGCGGATAGCACGCTCACGGAAAAACTGATGAGGGGCGTGCGCGTGGAAGGAACCGGACCGATGCGCGCCAAGAGCGCGCAAATTCTTCGACCGGGCGAGCGCAATTCCTGGCTCGTCATCGTTCTCGATGAGGGAAAGAACCGGCAGATTCGCCGCATGCTCGACGCGCTCGGGATTGAAGTCCTGCGCCTCGTGCGCGTCGCCATCGGACCGATCGAACTCGACGATCTTCCTAAAGGGTCCTACCGCGCGCTAACCAAAACCGAAGTTGCGGCGTTGAATGTTTCTTGACGGATCGCTGCTAGGATATCCGCAATGCTTCTCGATGTGTCCATCATGGCGG
>DATEME010000403.1:0-1116 GCA_035275865.1 Candidatus Acidiferrales bacterium
GGACAAAGAGCAGACATCTCGGGATCTCCGCTTTGTGCCAAAATGTATGGCCCGGCCGTGCGGTACAAGATGGACTTCCGAGATCAACGAACGTGAGAGCTGCATCAATGTATCAGGCCTCTGAAGTGGAGCAATTTGCTCCGGGCCATCATGGGTATCCGCGCGCATCCGAGGCTGACTAGCGGCAAGACCTCGAAGGGCCATTTTGGCACCCAGTCTCTTGGTTGCGCCGGGCAGACCGTTCGTCCATCTTTTCATTCCATCTCGCAGACCTCGGCGGGAAAGCTATTGATATTGAAGTTAGTCGGTCTCTGTTTTCCTAGTTTGATTTCAGATGGCGACGATTCTCGGCTGATAGGAGCGACCGCGCGCGAGAACCGCCCAGGCGATGCGGGCGAGCTTGTTGGCGAGTGCGATCGCCAGCATGTTACGGTGCAGCCGCCACGATGCCTGCTCGATCCAAGGCCACAAACTCCGCATCGCTGCATTCGGCCGCCGCGCCAGCACAACGTGTGCGGCCTGCACGAACAGTGTCCGCAAATACTTGTTGCCGCGCTTGGAGATCTTGCCCAGGATCGTGCGATCTCCGGTCGACTCCTGCTTCGGTACGAGACCCAGCCAGGCACCGAAGTCGCGTCCCTGCGTGAAGCCTGCGCCGTTGCCGATCGCCGCCACCACGGCGCTCGAGATGATCGGCCCCACCCCCGGCACCGTCATCACCCGTTGGCAAGCCTCATCCTGTTCCGCAAGCGATTCGATCTCAGCCGACACCGCTGCAATGCGCTCGTCCAATCGACGCCAGTCCTGGACCAGCTCGGCGATGAGATTGACCATTCTTGGCGACAGCGCGCCCGTATTTAAGCTCAGGATGTCGGGTAGCGCCTTGCGCAACGGCCCCACACCTTGCCGCACGGTGATGCCACGCTCGATCAGGAAGCCGCGGATTTGATTGATCACCCCCGTCCGCTGGCTGACAAGGCGCGAGCGCACGCGATGCAGAGCCAGCAGGTCCATCTGCTCCGGCGTCTTGATCGCCACGAAGTGCATGGTTGGCCGCTGCACGGCTTCCGCAATCGCCTCGGCATCGCGGTAGTCGTTCTTGTGACCTTTGAGGAA
>DATEME010000404.1:0-1303 GCA_035275865.1 Candidatus Acidiferrales bacterium
CACGCCGGGCATACCATCCCGGATACCGATGCCGTCGAGAACAACACGAATAAAGTTGGTAGGTTCGGGCAAGGTCAGCGCGGTATTGAGTGCAAGCTCCGGCCGGACCTCGAGCGGTGTTTCACGGTTGTAGTGACAGGACCCGCAAGCGGCAACGTAAAGACGGGCATCTGGATCCGGCTCCTGCCGAATGCCGAGATCAGACGTGCTCATTGCCTTGGAGATGATTGACTCTTGAGATCCGGCAGCACGGGTAGCCGATCGGTTGATATCAGCAAAATATGTGGCAATCGCTTCGATGTCTGAATCGGGCAGCTTGGCAAGCCCATCATGCACCACTGCGGACATCGAGCCCGCCGCAGTGCCATGCAGGGCACTCGAGCCGCTTCGCAGATAGCTGAAGAGATCTGCTTGCGACCAGGGCACAGGTGCCGGGTTTGCGTCCGTCAGGGCGGGGGCGATCCAGCCGTCGACTACGGCACCGGCATAGGCATGGGAAGACTCTTCTGCCCCCAGAAGATTGCGCGACGTGTGACAGGCGCCACAATGGCTCAGACCTTCGGCGAGATAGGCGCCGCGATTCCATTCTGCACTCTTCGTGGTGTCCGGCTGATAGCGCCTATTCGTAACGAAGAGGAGCTTCCAGCCGGCCTGAAGCAGACGGATATTGAGCGGGAAAGGCACGGTGTTCGTTTGCGCCGGCGCCCGGATCGGCGGCCGTGTCATGAGATACGCATAGAGGGCCTTCACGTCCTCATCCGTGACCTTCGTGAAATGATCGAAAGGAAACGCAGGAAAAAGATGCGAGCCATCGCGGGCGACCCCTTCATGCATCGCGCGCGCAAATGCCGCCTCGGACCAGCGGCCGATTCCCGTTTCCGGATCCGGTGTGATGTTGGTCGAGTAGATGATACCGAATGGTGTCGGCATCCCATAACCGCCTGCATAGGTCGCGCCACCATTGGCGGTATGACAGGTGGCGCAATATCCTGCGCCGGCGAGCGCCTCGCCCTTGGCGATTAACTCGCGCGAAAAATCTGCGGTCGCAGGGGGATCAATCGGGGCGATGCTTGATCGCCAGGCCAAGGCGAGAAACCCCAACCCGCCAAGAACGCACAGCCCTATGAAACCGATGGCTATCCGCTTGAGCAAGCCAGCCTCCGCACCTTCGACCCGAGGGTGCCAATTCCAAATTTTGGCGCGGCGTAGACTCCGGCTATCAGACTATTAAAATTCCCTGTATCGAGCAACGCAGTTGGACTCGAAATGAACGAATCGACTCCGAGCGCTGCGACGCAGCGCG
>DATEME010000405.1:0-5367 GCA_035275865.1 Candidatus Acidiferrales bacterium
GCGACGTTCGTGATGGCCAAGGGTGGCGGGGCAGAGATTGGGGCAACGAAACGCGGAAAAGGCATGAAAATCATGGCGATTGTTGATCGCCATGGATTGCCGCTATCGGTAAGAACGCATGCGGCCAACCATCACGAAGTCCGCCTGGTGCAGCTGTGCTTCGACTTCTACATGATCGAAGCCAAGCCGGAGAATTTGATCGGTGACCGCGCCTACGACAGCGATCCTCTGGACGAGGAGTTGCGCCGAGACGGCATCGAGATGATCGCGCCACACCGCGCCAATCGCAGCAAGCCGCCTACGCAAGATCGACGCCGCCTAACCCGCTATATGCGCCGTTGGCTCATTGAGCGCTTCTTCGCCTGGATCCAGTGGCAGCGCCGAATCCTCATCCGTTGGGAGTACCATACCCGGAATTTCCTGGGCTTTGTTCAACTCGCCTGCCTCGTTATCCTCTTCAGGCGATTTTGAGATAGGTTCTAGGAAACTGAACGGGAAAACTTGCGTGGGCATGCTGCTTCGTTCCTCGCCGACCGATCGCTGCAGGTCGTGAGCGTTCGATGGTCTCGTTTGCCAGCGCCCAGAAGGACACCTCGAAGCGCCAATTGGAGCCGGATCGGGCTGGAACGCTCCGCGGTCTTTCTCTGACCGGCTTCCACCAGATTGCATATGTCGATTGGGGCCCCCTGGAAGGCGCGATTCCTGTCCTATGCGTGCACGGACTGAGCCGGCAGGGGCGTGATTTCGATTATGTGGCCGTTGAGCTTGCGGCGATGGGACGACGGGTGGTCTGTCCGGACCTGGTCGGACGCGGCCGCAGCGGCAAGTTGCGCAATCCCAACGAATATGCGCTCCCGCAATATTGTGCCGACATGAATGCGCTCGTGGCGCGGCTCGGCACCGAGCAGGTGGATTTCATCGGTACTTCGCTCGGGGGACTGATTGGGATGGTGCTTGCGGGCATGCCGGGCAATTTGATCCGCCGCCTTGTGGTCAACGATATTGGCCCCTTCCTGCCTTGGAAGGGACTTGCCCGCATCGGGACTTATCTCAGCGCCATGCCGTCCGATTTCCGCGACCTCGGCGTGGCGGAGACTTACTTCCGCGAGGTTCTCGCGCCGTTCGGCGGTCTAACCGACGAAGAATGGATGCACATCACGCGTCACAGCGTGGAGTGGCATGCAAGCCGCGAGCGCTACGTCACGCTCTTCGACCCGCAGATTGTCCGGGCGTTCCGCAATCCCTGGCACTACAGCCTTGACCTCTGGAGATACTGGACGGCCATCGAAGTCCCGATCCTGGTGATCCGAGGCGAAGAGTCGGATATGCTGCCGGCGGACCTCGCGAGGGACATGATGCGGCGCAATCCGCGGGCGCGCGTCGTCGAGATGAAGGGCTGTGGCCACGCGCCGCCGCTGATGAGCGCCGAACAAATCGGGTGCGTGTCCGAATTTCTCAACGCATAGCCGGAGGACGCAGCGCACCCGCTCAGTTTGCTGCGCGCGCAGAAGCCCGGGCGCGCGAAGAACAAGGGCATTCGGGCGGCATACTTAAATTATTTCACTCATTTAGACATGTGCGAAGCAGACTGGGTAACTATCGGGTGACCTCGTCGTCGCCGCAACACAATGAGGGGTTCAAAGGCTCGTTCTCAGTTCGCGGAGAGATTTATACGGCGGCTTTCTCGCGCTTCACGCGATCGGGCCCCGAGCGAAATCGTATTGCTCCTCGTCGTGGCGCGCTCACTTCGCCACGGCAGCTGCGACTGGTTCAAGCCCGCTCTTCGTCAAACTGGCGGCTGCGGCAGGTGAGGCGAGGAATGCGATCAGCGCCTCCCCTGCAACCGGCTCCTTGGCCGCCGTTGCAATCCCGGCTGAAAACACGGTGATCTTCTGCACCTCGGGCGGCAACTGTCCAACGAAATCGGCCCCGGCGATTGGAAGAAGCTCGCTGACCTGCTGAAAACCAATTTCCGCTTCCCCACGCGCAACCACGGCGGCCACTGGTTCGGCCGGGATCATCTTCGCTTTCCCTTTCACCTGATCGGCGATGCCGAGGCGCTGGAACAGCTCGGTCCCAACATAGACCCCGCTCGCGCTGTCGGAATAGGCGATCGACTTGGCCGCTAGCAGCGTCCGCTTCAGCGCCTCCACGGAACCTATATCGGGCTTCGGCGCCCCGGCTCGGACAGCCATGCCAATCGGGGAAAGCACGAGGTCCACCTTGCTGCCAGCCGCCACCTTACCTTCTTTGATCAGATCATCAAGCGCGGTACCGACCATAATCAGGACGTCGGCGGGTTCGCCACGCCCGATACGTACTGGGATGGCATTCTCCGTAGTTCCCATCGAAGGTCCAAACGCCGTGATCACCTTGTTCCCGGTACCTGCTTCGAATTGCGGCACGAGTTCGCGATAAGCCGCGGTCAGACCGCCGGATATCATGACCTTTATCTCGGCCGCGCTCACCGCTCCAGTGAAAGAAAGGACGCTTATGACACCGAGGACCAGGCTCAGCAGAAATGATCGCTTGTTCACAAAAACCTCCTTAAGGTACGCAATCACGCGTTCATGCTTTGACGAATGTAGCGGCCCTTCGACCTGCTTCCCCGCGACGATACAAGAAGAGCGTAGCGAGCAGACCGCACACTGCGGCAAAGGACATCCAGTAACCGGGCGCCGCCTTGTCCCCGCTCAGTTCGATGAGCGCCGTCGACACCGCGGGGGTAAAGCCGCCGAACAGCGCCGTGGCTAGGCTATAGGCGAGCGAGAAGCCGGCCGTGCGCACGTTCGCCGGCACCACTTCGGTGAGCGCCACCACCATCGCTCCGTTGTAGCTGGCGTACAGGAAGGACAGCCACAGCAGGACGATCAACATCTTGCCAAAGGTCGGCTCGACTACCAGCCAGGTCAGGGCGGGATACGCGGTGAGGATCGTGACGATCGTGAAGGTCAAGAGCAGCGGCCGACGCCCGATCCGGTCGGATAAGGCGCCCATCACCGGAAGCCAGAACAGATTGGACACTCCGACACACAGCGTCACGATCAGGCTGTCCGTGGCCGTGAGGTGAAGCACGCTATTACCGTAGGTCGGCGTATACACCGTGATCGTATAGAACGAGACCGTGGTCATCACCACCAGCAACATCCCCGCGACCACGATCTGCCAATCCCTCACGATCGAGCGGGCGACTTCCGCGGCGCTCGGCCGATGTTTTCGCGCCAGGAACTCCGGCGTCTCCTCCAAAGAGCGCCGGATGTAGAAGACGAACGGGACAATAAGGCAGCCGACGAAGAACGGGATGCGCCAACCCCAATCGCTGATGTCGGCGGGCATCAGCATCTTGTTGAGGATGTAGCCGATGAGCGCCGCGACGATAATTGCGACCTGCTGGCTCCCGGACTGCCAGCTCACGTAGAATCCCTTGTGGCCGGGTGTAGCCATTTCCGAGAGATAGACCGACACGCCGCCCAGCTCGACCCCGGCAGAGAAGCCCTGCAGCAACCGTCCGATCAGGACCAGCAGGGGCGCGACCAGGCCGATCGTGGCGTAGCTTGGCACGAAGGCGATCAGGATCGTGCCCATCGCCATGATTGACAGGGTCACGATGAGCCCCTGCCGGCGTCCAACCCGATCGACGTAGGCGCCCAGGAAGATTGCCCCCAGCGGGCGCATCAGGAACCCGGCGCCGAAGGTCATGAAGGTGAGGAGCAGGGAAGCGAACTCGTTGCCTGCCGGAAAGAACGCTTTGGCAATGTACGATGCGTAGAAGCCGAACAGAAAGAAATCGAACATTTCCAGGAAATTGCCGCTCGTGACGCGCAGTACGGTGGCGACCTTCGATCGGGTGCCGGTGGCAGGTTCAGACACGATGTCCTCTCTAGTTCCGTTGGATGGGGTACAAACCAGTCAGGTCACATCGCACTAATGATATTTGCCGCTCTTCAGGTCCTGTTCCGTGATGTCGGTACAGTAACCTGCAAGATTGATGTCGTATTGCAGCTTATTCCAGGGAATGGAGTACTCTCTTTCGCCTAGCCCAAAAAATCCGCCGAACGAGATGACCGCGAAGCTGACCTGACCGCTGACCTTCTCGATCATCAGCCGTTTGATCGTTCCGATATGGTTGTCGTTGGGATCGTACACGTAGGTGCCCTCCACGCGGTCGCTCTCGATCAATGGTTTTCCTGTCATTGTTCTCTCCCCGGATCAGGCATAGGCCTGCTCGCTGATAATCGCGATCGAGGTGTCACACGACGAACGCACACTGCTCTAGCGGATCCGCGTATCCATGTTGCGGCCACGATTGAGGTGGTGGTCGATCTCCGCCGCGGCTCCGATCATACGCCCGTAAAGGAACACATTGAAAGCCTCGAATGAGATCGATCTGCTCGGGGCTCATGACAATGATGTCCGAATTTCAAGACCTATCGAAAGCTTGACGCAGCCATGTCACTGGGCACGGGATTGCTCGTTGGGCGCCCGCTCATTCGATCACCTCGTCGGCAATGGCCAGCACACCCGGCGGAACGGTGAGGCCAAGCGTCCTCGCGGTTTTCAAGTTGATCACGAACTCAAACTTGGTCGGCTGGACGACAGGCAAGTCTGCTGGCTTCTCGCCCTTGAGAATCCGGCCACAGTAGATTCCAGCTTGGCGATATGAATCAGCAAGATCATTTGCGTAACTCATGAGGCCGCCGGCCTCGGCGATCTCACGCCGCCCGTAGATCGCGGGAACTGCGTAACGTGCCGCCAGCGCGACGAGGCGATCACGTTGGCTGGTAAACAACCCATCGGATTGGACGACGAGTGCTTTGGTTCCCCGCTCAAGGAGAGTTGTGAAAACTGCCTCGAACTCACCATGGCTGCTGGCGTTCAGGACATGAAGTTCCAGCCCAAGAGCCCGCGCTGCTGCCTGCATTTCTCTTGTTTCTGCGTCTGTCTGTAGAGGATTACTTGGATTAACAAGCAGAGCAATCGCTGCCGCTGTCGGCACCAATTCGTGCAACAGCCCAAGTCGCTTCGGCAGCGCCGCAACATTAAGCAGGGTTACACCCGTCATGTTGCCGCCCGGTCGCCTGAAGCTCGCTACAAGACCCAATGCAACCGGGTCACCGCCTACCCCAAAGACAATCGGAATCGTGGTGGTGGCAGCCTTGGCTGCCAGCGTTCCTGGCGTGCTGCCGAGCACGACGACGACATTCACCTGACGGCGAACGAGATCAGCGACAAGTGACGTGAATTGCGCGTACTCATTGCCTGCCCAACGATACTCAATCGCCAGATTCTGACCATCAACAAAACCGAGTTCGTTCAGACCCTTCTGAAACGCGGCAAGAGCCTGCGTATAGGAATCGGGCCACCCTG
>DATEME010000406.1:0-3176 GCA_035275865.1 Candidatus Acidiferrales bacterium
AGCGATCCCTATAGCGGTGTGATCTACGTGTTCCGGGCCAAGCGAGCCGATCGCGTGAAGCTATTGCTGTGGGACGGCACCGGCCTGGTGCTGGTTGCCAAGCGGCTGGAGAAGAACTCGTTTCGTTGGCCGCAAATCAGCGACGGGGTGATGCGTCTGACATCTTCGCAGCTCTCGGCGCTGCTTGAGGGTCTTGACTGGACACGGGTGCGAGCAGTGCGCGTGCCCGTGCCGCAGGCGACGCTTTAAGCGACGCGACACAGTGACTCAGATGCGAGACGTGGTGTGACACGGGCGCGGCGATGTGCTTTGCTCGCGCTGCAATGACCCATGGTGATTCCCTCCCCACCGATCCCGATGCACTGCGTGCGCTGCTCTTGGCCGAGCGGGCGTACCATGCCGAAGAGCTCGAGCGGTTGATGGCAATCATCAAGCCCATCTTCGACAGTTCGATTTACTAAATAATTGATCTGCAATAGCAATCCGCGCTGAGACGGCGGCTTGGCACTACATCTTGCGATCGGGCGGGGATCAGCGGGCCGCGGCCTCGCGCACGGTCGGCGGAAGCGCGACGCCAGCCGCACGCAGGGCGAGGCTGGCGGCGGGCCGCGGCGCGGAGCGAACTACGAAGCGCTTGCCGCCGTGTTCGATTTCGGTCTCGGTCAGCGAGTCGAGGTCGGCGATGATCTGCGGCCAGGAACCGGAGCGAGCGAGCGCCGCGATGCGGTCTTCCAGCGCCTTCTTCAGCACCAGCGCGAGGAAGCTGCAGAACACGTGGCCGCGGATGGTCGCGTCGAGCTTGTGGAAGATCGGCCGGGTCGAGAGCAGGTGCTTGGCTGTTCGGAAGGTTTGCTCCACAGTCCACAATTGCTTGTAGCAGAGCATGGCTTCGAGCGGGTTGAGATCGGTGTTGGTACGCAGCACGAAGATGCCGTCGAACTTCTTCTCCTCCGCGACCTTGTCGGGATCAATCGCGAAGTGCTCATCGCTGATCGTCTTCAGGTAACGCCGAAAGCCGGTGTTGCCGACCAGCGCCTTGTCGCCTTTGGCGAGTTGCCGCTCCAGCGCGGCGAGGATCGAGGCGCGATCGGCGGCATCCTTCTCCGCCTCCCGATGGTTGCGGCAGACAATGTAGCGCCGCCTGGCCAGCATCACCGTCTTGGCCTCGAAGTCGGCCTGCTTGCCGCGCTTGCTCATCGTGAACGGCACGAACGGCGCCGGATCGTCGAGCACCAGTTCGCGCACCAGCTTGTCGCTGCGCTCGCGCACGCCGAGGATATACAGCAGCCGCCGCGCCTCCAGCTCGGCCATGGTCTCGGCACTGATCATGCCGCGGTCGGCGACCACGCACACGCGCGCGATGTCAAAGCGCCGGCGCAGCCGGTCGATCACCGGAATGAAGGTGCTGACGTCGGCGGTGTTGCCCGGCCACATCTCCGAGCAGACCGGCCGACCGTCGCCGTCGATCAATACCGCAAGGATCATCTGCCGTAGGTCCGCACGGTGATCCTTGCTGTAGCCGTGCCGGCCCAGCGTCTGTCCGCCGGCACCCTCGAAATACAGGCTGGTGGTGTCCAGGAACACCAGGTCGAGCCGCGTGAGCAGGTCGCGCCGATGCGCGAACAGCCGCTCCTCCACCATGTCCTTCAGGCAGCGCGGTACGAACGGCGTGCGGCCGTCCTGCTCCTGTTCCGGCAACTCCTCGCCCAGCCACGCCATCGCCCGATAGAGATGATGCAGATCGAGCCCCGCGACGCTGGCAATGGTATAGTCCTCGCGCCAGCGATCCGCGGCGCGGTCGGAGCCACTTACGAACAGCCGGTGCAGCACGGTGAGGAACACCGCGCGCTCCAGCGCAAAGCCATGTTTGCGTTTGCCTGCCAGCTCCGCGATCACGGCCCGGCAGCCGGTCTCCTCCCAGAGCCGTTCGAACACCAGCGCCGGCCCGATCCGGCGGACCGCCATCTTGATTGCGGCATCATCGGCAGCCGCGCTCAGCACCATGGCCTTGGCCGCGAACCGCGCGCCCGAACGCAACAGCCGTTCCAGCTGACCGCTCGCCTGCAGATCCTCGTAACGTCCCAGCGTCACGATCACCTGCTGACGCACTTGCTCGCCCGTGCGGCGGCTCTCGACGATTTGCAAATAGGCGCGTCCGGCCGAGGTCTTGCGGCGAAAGTACATGACGCCTCCGTATGCTGGTACGCACACAGATTCGCGATTCGCCCGGGAAATTCAACAAGAATCCAGCAACAACGTGGCACTACATTTTCGCGCCAGCGCCCCCTCGGCACCAACAAAATCAATAGCTTATGTCACCCGCCCCCGCACGAAGTGTAGAAGATGGGTTAGGCTGGCGAGCAGGTCACCGTTGAGCAGATCAAAGTAAAAGCCAATCCCGCCCGCGACAAAGAAATAAACAAATTGCCATCTTAAGGCTGCTCGGTCGACTCCCGCTGCCATGTAAACCGTAGCAAGCATGATTCCGATTATCAGCCCCGGTGCATCAGCTATAGATTGACCGAAAAGGGGAATGGCAAAGCCAAATGTTAGCGCGACGGCGACCGGAAGGAGCGGCCACGCGGCGCGGCGATAGCGGACAAGCGCCGTGCAAACCATCAGGAAAATTGCCGCATACGTGAGGGCCTTCAGTGCCGTCTGGTAAGTCGGCAGAGTCAAATCACCAATCCCAATGGCGATGTTTAGAAGGGCCGCTGAACCCCACCAATAACGCCAGTAATCGCTGACCTCTGTTTCACCTTGGATAGGTGTACCGCCAAGCTCGGCTTCTAGGTGCTCGCAGACGTGGGTGTTAGTGTCGATGCCGCTATACTTGAGGAAGTTTGAGCGCGTAGCTGCACTGATCAAGTCTTTTTGACCAAAAGTCGCAATTGAGAGAACAAGGCAGTCTGTCCACGTGTCGATGCCGGTTCTGAGGTCCCGACCCCAAAGAGGGGGAAACGCAACAGCACCACTTCTTAAATCGTCTCTAATTGATGTTGTCACTCTGGCGTTATCAACCCGCGCACTCAATAACTGTAGTGAAAGAACAACTGTTGCCGTAGGAAAAAAGGCTAGCACAACGCACAACACCGGCTTGATTATGTCCACCTTCATGCTTCCAACTCTTTCGCACTCGACACACGTACAACGGGGTTGCACCTGAAAGAAGTTGG
>DATEME010000407.1:0-8036 GCA_035275865.1 Candidatus Acidiferrales bacterium
GGAATTGCAGGTGGTGCAGCGTTGCAAAGCGGCGCTCGAAGCTGAGACGCCGTTGCGCGAGCTGGAGTTTACGCCTGCCGAAGGAAAAATGATCACCGGTTACATGTTCCTTTCGCAGAAGCCGATGCTCTATGTGCTGAATCTGGGCGACGAAGAGGCGGGCGAGATCGATCAGGTGATCGAGAAATACAAATTGCAGAAGCTAGCGACGAAGCCTCACACGGCTGTCGTCCCGTTCTGCGGAAAGATCGAGGCAGAATTAGCGGAGCTCGATGACGCTGAAGCGGCGGAGATGATGAAGGAGTTCGGGCTGAAAGAATCGGGGCGCGACAGGTTGATTCAGGCCAGTTACAAACTGCTTGGGCTGATTTCGTTTTTGACGTGCGGTGAGCCGGAGTGTCGCGCTTGGACCATCGAACGCGGGATGACGGCACCGCAGGCCGCCGGCGCGATTCACAGTGACATCGAGCGCGGATTCATCAAGGCGGACGTGGTGAACTGGGAGAATTTGCTGGCGGCGGGAAGTTTTCCGGCAGCGAAAGAAAAGGCGCAGGTAAGGCTGGAGGGTAAAGAGTACGTCGTGCAGGATGGAGACGTAATTTTGTTCAGACACTCGGGATAAAAAGTCCGAATAGAAGAGAACTGAGATAGTAGAAAATCTGCTGGCGCGGACGGTTCCAGGGAGTGAGTTCAGGCGAAGGAATGCGGATTTTGCTGGCGGGGCTGCTGGGAGTCGTGGCGGCCGCGGCGAATCTTTTGGGTGGAGTGCTGGTCGCGCACCGAAGATGGTCGCGGCAGTATCTGAAATATTTCATCGCGCTCGGCGCGGGATTCATGCTCGCGACGGCGCTGATCGAGATGGTTCCGGAATCCGTGAAGCTGCGGGCAACGCAAGCGGATTCGATGTTCGGCGGAACGGAAGCTGTCTTTATGCTCGTGCTTGCCGGATATTTCGTCGTTCACTTCTTTGAGCACACCGTCGCACCGCATTTTCATTTTGGAGAAGAAACGCATCACGAAGAGGTCCACGGCGCGCACGCGAGTTACACGGCTCTGCTGGGATTGGTGATCCACACATTTTTCGACGGCGTGGCGATTGCTTCCGGTCTGCTGGTTTCGACGTGGCTCGGCGGCATCATTTTCCTGGCGATTTTCCTGCACAAAATTCCGGAAGGGTTTACGGTCGCCTCGATCATGTTGGCCAGCGGTCAGAGCAAGCTAGCCGCGCTGACGTCGTCAGTTATCTTGGGAGCAGCGACCCTGGCGGGTGTGGCCCTAATGTTTGCTTTGCGTGGCACGTTGGCGGATGCGTTGCCGTTTTCGGGTGGAGTGACGCTTTATGTGGCGGCGTCAGATTTGATTCCGGAAGTGAATCACGAGCCCAGCGTGGGCATGGCGATTCTAGTTTTTCTCGGCGTGGCGATCATGGTAGCGCTAAAAGCGATTTTTCATTTGTAGTGCGCTGCTCAGAATTCGGAGACGGGGGACTCGTCAGGCGAGGCTGTGCGCTGAAGCAACCGTGTCGTCGCGCCGAGAAAGACGAACTTCAGTAGCATGAGCACCATGACCAGCGAGCAGAAGGCGCAGACGCCGGGCCAGCCGTAGAGTTTCCACGCATAGGCGCCGAGGATCGAGCCGACCGCGCCGCCAGCAAAATAGCAGACCATATAGAACATGTTGACGCGGCTGCGCGCCTCGGGCGCGAGGCCGTAGATGCGCGTCTGATTGGAGACGTGGCAGGCCTGCGTGCCGAAGTCCATCAGAAGAACGCCTACGATCAAGCCGAGGAGCAGTTTTCCCGCAAAAGCAAGTACGACATATGAGACAAGCAGTAGGATCAGCGAGAAGCCGATTGTGTAGCGCGCGCCGCGTCTATCGGCGAGGCGGCCGACGATTGGCGCCCCAGCGGCTCCTGCTGCTCCGACGAGGCCGAAAAGGCCGGCGGCTTGCGCGGGATAGCGATAGTGATAAGGCGGTTGTTCGAGCAGAAAGACAAGCGTTGTCCAAAAAGCGCTGAAGCAGCAGAAAGCGGCAGAGCCGAAGAGAGCGGATTCGCGCAATGCCGCGTGTTCGCGGACCAAGGCGACGGTTGATTTCAGCAGCGAAAGATAAGGGAGCTTGACCGTCGGTTCGCTGCGCGGAAGGAAGAATTGGACGAAGATGCAGACGAACAGGATCAGGACGGCGGCGATTGCATAGACCGTGCGCCAGCCAAGATGAGCGCCGACGAAGCCGCTAAATGTCCGCGCGAGGAGCACGCCGAGGAGAATGCCGCTGAAGACAGTCCCGACGACGCGGCCGCGTTCTTTCGACGGAGCGAGATGCGCGGCGAATGGGACGAAGAGATGTACCGTGGCGCCCATGAGGCCGATGCCGAAACAGGCCAGGGCGAGCCACAGGGCGTTGCGAGCGAGGGCCGTGAGCGCCAGCGCGATGATCGCTCCCCCAAGCATCCACGTGATCAGGGAGCGGCGCTCGTGGCTGTCACCGAGCGGGACGAAGAGCAGCATGCCGAAGCAGGTCCCGACCTGTGTTGTCATGGCGATTGCGCCCGCGCCGGTCGAGGTGAGCCCAAACGTGTGCGCGATGATCGCCAAAAGGGGCTGAATGTAGTAAATGTTCGCGACGACTACGCCCGTGCTGGCTGCCATGAACCAGACGGTCGCGCGGCGAAGAGGTGGCGAGGCCTCATCGTTAACAACGCCAACTGTAGCGGCCATAAAGATTCGATTCGCTACTGTGCCATAAGTCGCCAAGGACTTGGGCCCAAAGTGGACTGTCAGCCGCAAGTGCTGTAGGATCAATGTATTGCGGCATCTTCGCTTTGGCAGTCACGGACACCATAAACGTCTCGGCAGCGTCAAAGCGCCTGCAACTTTATGCGACTGTGGGTGTTAAATAGACTGTGGAGGCCATGACCAGGACCGACGTCCAATTGATGCTGGACGTGAAGGCAGGGGACGACTCGTCCTTTGACTTCCTCCTGCAGAAGTATCGGTCTCCTTTGGTGAACTTTCTTTATCGTATGGTCCGGGATACGGCAACCGCGGAAGATCTGGCGCAGGAAGTTTTCTTGCGAGTTTACCGGGCGCGAAAACAGTATACTCCGAGCGCAAAATTCACCACCTGGCTCTTCCGAATTGCGACGAATCTGGCGCTCAATTCGGTGAGGGACACTCGATACCAAAAGCTGTCGGTATCACTGGATGCCCCAGCCGATGGCGAAGACTCGGCACCGCTGGAATTGCCCGCTCGAGAGCTGCGGATCGATCAGGAGATGGTCGAACGCGACCGCACGGAATTGATCCGCAAGGCCGTCTGGGCATTGCCGGAAAAGCAGCGGGCTGCGGTCCTGCTGCACAAGTATGAAGAGATGGACTACGTTGAGATCGCGAAGGTCTTGGAGTGCTCGGAAAGCGCATTAAAATCGCTGCTTTTTCGGGCTTATGAGACGCTGCGCGTGCAATTGGCACCGCTCGTGGGGGCGGCGGGCAGGTCGACTGCGCGAGAAGCAGGGGAAGGCAGAGCATAATGAACTGCAACGAAGTTTCCAAAGGATTGGTCGCTTATCTGGACCGGCGCGCGAATTCAGCCGAACGGCAGGAGATTGAGCAGCATTTGACGACATGCGGCGATTGCCGGACGCGTGCCGAACAGTTCCGCGCGCTATGGGGCGTGATGGACGAAATGCCCGTGATCGAACCGTCGTTTGGCTTTGACGCCCGCATGCGGCAACGCGTGGCGGCTGAACCGCGGCGGAGATGGTTTGAATGGATTGTTCCCCAGCCAAGGTTGGCGCTTTCGGCGGCTTTGCTGGCTGTAATGGCCATGTGGATGGTGAAGACCTCGCCGGTGAATACGCACGTTGAACCTGCGACGGCAACGATCCAACAACAAGATTTCAACGCGATTAGGAATCTGAACGTACTGGAGAACTATGACGTTGTAACGAATATGGATGCATTGTCTGAACTGGTTCCCTCCGGTACGTTGGATAATGGCGTGCAGAATGAAAAGCCGGCGACTACGACAGCGGAATAACGGAGATTTCTGAAATGCGGTTGGGCGGGTTCAAATTCGCGATGAGTGTCATGCTGGCGGCAGTTTTCGCCGGGACAATCGCGGTGCAGCCTGCCTTGGCGCAGCGGGGTCGATTGCGCGCCGTCGTGCAGCAGCGCAAAGCGGCGGCAGCAGCGCAACGGCAAGCCGAGAAACGGGCCGAAAGACAGGCGGAGAAGCCAGCAGCGAACGGGGCTCTTAAGGCCCAGCCGAACGTACGTGCAATGGAAGGGCTGCCGCCGAAGTGGGTCGAGAATCTGCAGAGCATGTCTCCCGAGGCGCAGGAGCGGTTCATGCAGAATGATGAGCGCTTCAAGAACCTGCCCCCCGCGCGGCAGCAGCAGATTCGCAACAGGCTTCAGCAATGGAACCGGCTGACTCCCGGGCAGCAAGAGGCTTACTCGCAACGCGAGCAGGTGTTGGAAAGCATGACGCCGGAGCAACGGCAGTACGTTCGCAATACGCTCCTGCCGCAATGGCAGACAATGCCGCTTGATCGGCGCCAGGCAATCAATCGCCATTTGGCAATACTCAGCCACATGACTCCCGAGACGCAGCAGGCCGCGCTGAACGACCCGAAGTTCATGCAGGATCTCAATCCAGATGAGCAGAAAATGCTGCGGGACCTGAATTCGCTACGCAATCCGGCTGCGCCTGCGCAGTAGTTTCCTTTATTCAAGAGAACCTTCCTCATTCCGCAATCAAACCGATTCTTTAGGCCGGCTGGCGGCTCTCATCACCACGGTCGGGCAGGAATAGGCGTTAACCGTTACGGAACATTTTCCGGTTTTGCAGCGCATAGAGCGCAATGGCTCGCGGAAACCCCTGAGCGCGCATACTAGGGGTGGTATTTTCGAGTTCCGCGCAAACGAAGATTAGAAAGTGCGGCGCCCGGCCGTATTTCCACAAAAAGTTTTTCAAAAACCTCACATTCCACTTGACAAGAAACTGAACCCATCTACAATCGCGGTACGAAGTGGGAGAAAGTGGCGAAAAGTGGTAGCAAGTGAAGGCCAGTGGCGGGAGGGCTAGATCGTGATTCCCACCCAAATGTCGTCAAGGAAGGCGACACCCGACATCCCGGCCGAGCTTTCCAAGGGCTTCGATGCTGCGCGGCAACTATCTGGCGACTGTGGACGAAAAGGGCCGGGTGAAAATCCCTTCGGATTTTCTCGCGCAGATGCAGAAGGGCGGTTCGAAGTTCTATGTAACAAGCGCGAAGGGCGATCACGCCAGGGTCTATCCCATGAAGGTGTGGGAAGAGATCGAAAAGAAGCTGGCGAAACTATCCTCTCACAACAGCGCCAAGCAAAAATTTCTGGCGCGCACAAATTACTACGGTCAGGTCGTCGAGGTGGATGGGCAGGGGCGAATTCTTATTCCACCTGTTTTGCGGGAATCGGCGGAGATGAAGGGCGAAGTGGACGTCCAGGGGCAGTTGACGTACCTGGAGATTTGGAATCACGCCAGATTCCTCGACCAATTGAGCCGTAACCCGATCACGGCGGAAGACGAAAAGGCTTGGGACGAGATGGGCGTCTAGGTTTTGAGCGTGCTGCACACGCCGGTGCTGGCTGCGGAAGCGATCGAATGGCTTCGCATCCGGCCTGAGGGGACCTACCTGGACGCGACGACGGGTACAGCAGGGCATTCGATTGAAATTGCGCGGCGGTTGACGACGGGAAGGTTGATTTGCATTGACCGCGATCCGCAGGCGCTTGAGATTGCCAGGGAACGGCTGAAAGAGTTTGGGGAGAAGGTGATCCTGGTGCACGCGGAATTTTCACAAATCGGCGAAGTGGCGAAAGAGCACAAGGCGTTCGATGGAGTGCTCGCTGATTTGGGGATTTCTTCGCTGGAGCTGGACAGCCCGGAGCGGGGATTTTCGTTCCGCTATGCGGCCGGCCTGGACATGCGCATGAATCCCAACGCCGAGTTGACGGCGGCAGAGATTGTGAACGAGTGGCCGGAGAAACAACTGGCCGATCTCCTCTATCAGAAGGCGGAGGAGACCGATTCACGCAGAATCGCCAGGGCGATCGTGAGAGCGCGACCGATTCGCGACACCGAACACCTGGCAACGGTTGTGGCAGGGGTACGAAAGGTAAGGGGAAGGCAGAAACTGCATCCCGCGACAAAAACGTTTCTGGCGCTGCGGATAGCGGTGAATCGAGAAGAGGAGGAACTCGAGCAGTTTCTTTCACGGACCCCTGCCACTTTGAATTTGGGAGGACGATGGGTGGTGATCAGCTACCACTCGCGCGAAGACCGGCCGGTGAAACGCGCTTTTCAGCAGCTCGAGCGCGAAGGCGGCTTTCGAGTGTTGACGAAAAAGGTGATCGTCCCAAGCGAAGCGGAGATTGCGGATAACCCGCGAGCGCGCAGCGCAAAAATGCGCGTGGCGGAGAAAGTGGCGGCCTAAGGCGCCAATTGAGAACTACGATGACGGAATATTACACAGTAAAGCGGATCGACAATTCCCGGCTCCTACGGCCGGCTCCTGCTGCGCGGCTGAATCCTTTGTGGCAGCGCGTTGCGGCGGGGTCCGTGATGGCTGGATGCCTCTTCTTTTATGCCTGGCAGCATTTTGAATGCATCCAGCTGCGGTACCAGATCGAGCAGTTGCAGACGCAGGAAGCTCAGGCGAGCCAGCTGAATCAGCAGTTGCAATTGGAAGTTGCGACGCTGCGCGCGCCGAGCCGTGTGGATGCGATCGCGCGCAACCAGCTTGGACTGACGGTGCCGGTACCGGGCCAGGTCGCGCCCGTGAGCTATTCGGGAGACGGAGTGCTGGCGCAGGCGGGGCTTGGCGCGGGGATGCCGCAGCCGTAAAACGCAGCGGCCAGCGTTTCGTGGCTGGCGAGACTCGGCGGCTGATCAGTCGTGAGCTGATCTGTTGTTGACGCCACGTAGATTGAGATCGCGTAGGGGTTTGTTTGTGGTGCTTCGTAGCGCCGGGCCATTCGTTTATCGATTCGAGCCCGATGAGGGAATTCCGGCGCGCTTCACGCGAGGCGAGCCCGCCTGCGGCTAGGCAGGCGCGGAAACCAGCAAGCAGGCCCCCTACCCGATGTACGGAATTCCAAGGCAGGCCCGAGTTCATGGAGCAGCGCAACGCGCGTCTCCGCTGGCTCACCATCTGGGTGCTGGCGGCGGTTTGGATGGTCGCGATATTGGCGCGGCTCACCTACCTGCAGTTACTCCAATACAGCGACTATCTGGCGAAGGCCGAGAGGCAGCAGCAGCGCGTCTTCGAGATTAGCCCTAAGCGCGGCACGATCTACGACCGCAAAGGCCGCGAACTGGCTGTCAGTTTGCCGATGGATTCGGTTTTCGCGGATCCGGCGGAAATCTCCGATGCGTCCATGGTTGCGCAGCTTTTAGCTCCCGCGCTCGGCTCGTCCGCTGAAGACCTGGAAACCAAAATCCGGGCGGCGCACACGCCGGTCAGACTGGCACGGAAACTCTCTCCTGAAATTGTGCAGCGGATCACGGATATGAATTTGAAGGGAGTTTTCTTCGAGAAGGAAAACAGGCGGGTCTATCCGCAGCACGACTTGGCGGCGGCCGTATTGGGCTACGTTGACGTAGACGAGAAGGGAATTGGAGGCATTGAGTATTCGCTCGACAGCGTGATTCGCGGACGCCCAGGCAAGATGATCGTGATGGCCGACGGGCGGCGGCGCTCTTATGACAGTTCCGAGTCAGCGCCGCAGCCCGGCGGCAGCGTGACGCTGACAATCGACGAAACCATCCAGTACATCGCGGAAAAAGAGCTGGCCGCGGGCGTTGCTGAAACGCACGCGAAGCACGGAACTGTGGTGGTGCAAGACCCGAATACGGGCGAACTGCTCGCGGTCGCGAACTGGCCCACTTTTGATCCGAACGATGCAGGACACTATTCGGCGGACACGCGAATGGATCGTGCGATCGCCGCTGCCTATGAACCGGGTTCCGTATTCAAAGTGCTGACGCTG
>DATEME010000408.1:0-1459 GCA_035275865.1 Candidatus Acidiferrales bacterium
GTGATCCATCCCTTATTCACAATCGGCTTCTCGACGCCCTCCACCAGATCGCTCCACCACGGCACGTCGAGCGAATGATTCTCCATCGCCAAGAAATTCACCGTCGCCGCCGCACAATGAACGTTGGCCATGCAGCACACCGGCGTTCCCGCAAAGTGCATCGCCATCGGCACGCCGTATTCCCACGCCATGTCGCCGATCTTGTGCGTCTCCAAGATTCCGCCCGCCGTCGCCAGGTCCGGATGAATCTTGCTCACAGCCCGCGCCTCGCACAACACGCGAAAATTCTCTTTGAGATAGATGTCTTCTCCAGTCAGCAGAGGCGTTGGGCTTTCGAGCGAAATCTGTTTCAGCAGATCGGTGTACTCCCACGGAATCACGTCTTCGATCCACGAAAGGTTATATTTTTCGTACGCCTTCCCCAGCCGGATGATCGACTTCACTCCCAGATGTCCCAGATGATCCATCGACAGCGGAATCTCCATTCCCACCGCATCGCGCACGGCCGCAACGTATTCCTCGAGCGCCGCGATTCCTTTGTCCGTCACTTCCATCGCCAGCAAAGGATGCGGCACTTCATTTTTCTCCCAATCCGTCAGATCGCTCCGCACGGTCACTGTGCCCGGCTTGTCGGACACCATCTCGATTCCCAAATCCATCTTCAGCCACGTGAGCCCCATCTGCTCTTTGCGCTCTTTCATCCTCTGCGCATAGACGTGCGGATCCTTCGATTCCGTCGTATCGGCATAAACGCGAATCCGGTCGCGCACTTTTCCGCCCAGCATGACGTAAACGGGAACGTTGTAGACTTTGCCCGCAATATCCCACAGCGCCATTTCGATCGCGCACACGCCGCCCGCTTGCCGCGCCGGCCCTCCGAATTGCTTGATCTTGCGAAAAATCTGGTCAATCTGCAGCGGATTCTCCCCCACAATCCGGCTCTTCAGCATCAGCGCATACGTCGGGCTCGCCATGTCCCTCACTTCTCCAAGCCCGTAAACTCCCTGATTCGTGTCGATCCGAATGATGGTGCACGGGCTCGGCCCGGGCTTTCGTATCGTCGCGACGCGCAAGTCCGTAATGCGCAGTGCCGAAGGGCTCGATTTCGTGTTTACGCCCTGCGGATAAGCCTCAATCGATTCGGTCGCGAGCAGCGCGCTGCCCAACGCCGCCGCCGATCCCTTCAAAATTCCTCGCCGATCCAGCAACTGCGAATTATCGCTTGGCATGTGTGTACACCATCCTTTCTGCCCGCAAAATATCTCACAAAAGCGGGGGCATCGGTGCACACCTTTTCAGGGCGAAGCGAACCACGGGTCAGTCGTGAGGTTGAATCTTATCCGTTCACTCAGCGGGCCACGCAAATGCGCCTGTGCCCAATTCCACTTCCATCGAGCCTCCTCTCGGCAGCGCATCGAGTACGACGTTGCCGCTGCAAAGCTCGACCCGAATCGACATG
>DATEME010000409.1:0-1027 GCA_035275865.1 Candidatus Acidiferrales bacterium
CGGTGGCCCGAAATGAAAGGTCTCGCCGATACTGAAATTCGTATTGAATTGCGAAGGCCCGGTGCCCAGATTGATCGGGATAACGCTTTCTCCCGGCGCAGGGAGGCCATTGTAGAGATTGCCCCATGGCGTGGCGTAAACGCCCGGCGTGCCGAGCGGCAGCTTCGTGAATGAGGGGCGCGAGTTTTGAGCCGTGGCGCTCGTGCCATAAAGATTTGTTCCCGAGGTGATGTTGAAAGGCCGCCCCGACGTGTAAACCTGAAACAGACTCAGCTCAATCCCGTATTTGAGCGTGAACGATCCGCCGACGAACACGCGGTTGCGAACGTCGAAATTTGTGCGGCCATAATCGAGCGACGGATTGTAATAATCGGTGAGCAATCCGCCCGTGGTGCCATGCGCATCGTTGAGCGCGTAATAGCTGTATAGGCTCAGAATCTTGCCGATCTTGCCGTTGAAGTTTGCGATCAGCTCGTTCTGCTTGAAAATGCCGCCCGACTCGTACTCGTCGACATAGCCGGCGTCATAACCGAAGGGATATGTGGCTGCCTGCGGATTCGCCGGATCAAACGTTCCTGGCAACGGCGTATTGATGTTTGCCGTGTAGAACTGGTGTAGGCCCCGCGCATCGATGTAGTTCAGCGTGAGCGTGGTGCCCTTGAAGAGCTGCTGCTCGAGCGTGACAGCCGCCTGCATTGTATATGGGGAACGAAGCGACGGCGAAATTCGGTCGAGGGTCGGAAGCGAACTCGTCGCTCCGAGGCTGGTAATGTCCGCAGGCACGTTGGGAAAGAAATCGGGATTGTTCACTGTGTAGGCTACCTGGTTCACACCGTTGAAACGATAGGCACGGAGCAGGTTCGATTCAGGAAACCGGTCGTAGAAAATACCCCAGCCCGCACGGAGTACCGAACGCGGAGCGCCGGACTTGGTCTTTCCGATGCCGTAAGCGATCGCGGCGCGTGGCGCGAAGTCGGCATGATCCGGAATGCCCGTCTGCGTTTCAAAGCGCAATCCGCCGCTGAAC
>DATEME010000410.1:0-5747 GCA_035275865.1 Candidatus Acidiferrales bacterium
CAATACCGCCCGCCCACACGGGAAGTTTCGAGCGCCCTTCCGCCTCGCAACACGCGAGACATCTAGCTATTCAATTTTCCAGCACAAAGATTTTGGGGTGCGCAGCACGAAAAGTCAACGCAGATCGCGGCAATAGCACGCTATCCGCTGTTACTGCGGCTGTTGGATGATTGCGTAGTCGGGTGGGACTTCGAAGAGAGACGGATCGGGGTCGGAACGATCAATGTCGAAAACGCGGATCGTCTGGTCTCCAGTCCACGGATTCCTCGTCTTCGTGAGAATAGGAAGGTGCAGTTCGTCCGAGACCCATCGCTCCGTAACCACCGTAACAGGACGATCGTTTCCGATCGCGCCTGCGGCAAGTGTCCGCGTGCTTCGCGTGCCTTCGACGAGCAAACCCTCCATCGTTTGGGTCCCGAGCGATTCCACTCCCGGAACGGCGCGTACCGGAGCACTCGATGGTGGCACGGCTGCCCACAGGATCCTCGGCTGAGGATGCAAAGTCTCGTACGCAGTGTGGTCCTTAGGATTTAATGTATATCCTTTGTTTGCGACTGGATCCGTGATGATAACTTGAACGAGAACTTGGTCTCCGCTTCCGGGCGTCTTTGTATTCTGGTAGATCTCGAGGCGCGTCCGGCCCTGCAAATCGCGAAAGGACCGATTCGTCGATGATTTTCGGTCGATGTGTGTGCCCTCGGCCAGGTCTTGCACAATTTCACTTTGCACTGAGAATGAGACCGGCTCGCCAACTACCGTGTTGAGCATGGGGCGGTCCACACCTGCGCCAGCGCTGCCCCCGGCGTTCGCCATCTGTGCGCGCACATTCGCCCCACAGCAAAAAAGAATCCCACAAAGGACAATCGCCGCGGCGCTGAGCCTCATCGCAGCCTCCTTCAAATAAGAGCTATCGCTGGATATGACAAAAATGGGGAGTTACTGGTTTGGAGTAGCAGAAACAGGCACCGCTTTAACGGCTGTGTTCGCCGGCGCTTCCAGGCTGCAATCTGCCGCGCTGGCGCCCATCGATCCTGGGCCGCCGCAAACTTCCACTTTCGCCACTCTCGAGCCGATGAACACCACGAACGTTGTCTTCGCCGGCGGATTGCCGTAAATCCAGCTTTCCGTCTCGATCCCGTCCACATTTGTCTCGCGGATCTTCTGATCGGGCCGCCCGATCGCAGCGATCACGGTCTGCTGATCCATGCCCGGCAGCGCCTTGTGATCGCGAATCGCGTCCTGATACGCGGGAGGAAGCGTCTCTACCCAATTCACCGCGGCTGACTTCGACTTGGAGAAATCGATCAGGGGACTGAGTGCCTCTTTGATATCGTTCGGGCTCACGTCCGGCAACGGCTTGCCGTAATCGAGCACCACCACCGCTCCAAGTCCCTCGCCTCTCCGCGCCGAACTATCCTGGTGCACTCCAACGTCGTTGGGATTCGGATCGCCGCCTAGTCCGATCTGCAAGTGATCCAACAAGTGGAATTTCTTCTTCGCTCCACCGTTGAGTTGCAGCACGATTTTCTTCGCTTCAAACGTCACACGCGTCACCTGGATCGGCTCGCCCTCGTTGATCGCCGTGCCTTGCAGGCGCAAGGCATCCCGGTACGTCTGATCGTCGATCGGCTTGCCCACGACAATCGTAAAGCCGTCGTTTTTTCCCGGCAGCGCCTTGGCGGCCTTGCCGAACTCGCCGTCGATATAGCGGATGATCTGTACTTTCATGTCCGGCGTGATCGGCTGCGAAGGGTTGCCTTGAATGCTCGCCGGCCCCAAATTCTTTGCGCTGTCGTCTCCACTGTCATTGGACGCGGCATCGTTTGTACTCGCCGCCAGCTCTGGCGGCGCGCTCTGTTGGCTGGATTGTTTGCGGCCGCCAAGCGCGGAGACGTGCGGCACGTCACTCGACGATGCAAATTTCTGCCGCGCAGCCGTATTCTTCGAAACGTGGGAAGCACTCGCGGAGAGCGCGATGGCGGAGGCCATCAAAACCGTGCAGCGGAGCAACGTGGTCATGGGGCACCTGCCGATGCTGGTGAGGGTATTTTAGTGCTTTTTGGCCCGTTTGCAAATCCCATGACGACCCAAAACCGCCCCGAAAAATTACCAGTTGCCTTGTCTATCTTGCGGCATCCCCATGCACGGCCCTGGCAAACGCCTGCCACACGCGAAAATTTCCGGCATACTCCTTCAGCATCCGCTCGGGATGAAACTGCAATCCGACCAAAAATCTCTCGCGCGGATCGTAATACGCCTCGATCAAGCCGTCTTCCGTATGCGCCATCGGAATAAAGCGCCGCGCCAGCTTCCGTACACCCTGATGATGATAGCTGTTCACGCTGAGCGTGCGCTTGCCGTACCAGCGGTCCAGCGGCGTATCCGGCACCACGGAAATCTTATGCCGGTAGGTATCGTAATGTTCCTCATCGATGTGCAGCAGCTTCGAACGCTTTTCCTTTCGCACATCGCCAAAAAGCGTGCCACCGCACGCGATGTTCAGAAGTTGGTTCCCGCGGCAAATTCCCAAAATCGGCAAATGCCGCCGCAACGCGTAGCGCAGCAGCCGCAGTTCGATTTCGTCCTTCAGCGGATGCGTCTTTTCCAGATACCGGTAATTCGCCTTCTCCGCCGGATAGCGTTTCGGCTCGATGTCTTCGCCTTCCACGAGCAACAGGCCGTTCATGCGTTCACGATATTGCGGCAGCAAAGGCAAAACGCCTTCTATGGAGGGAACGATCAGCGGCAGAATTTTCAGCCGGACGAGCAGATCGAGATGCGCTTCGCCGACGTATTCGATAAACCGCGACCGCCGCGCAGTGCGGCGCGTGACGACCACCACGATAGGGCGCTTCATTGCATCAGACTTCGCAAGGCATCCACGAGCCGCGCGTCCTTTTCCCGGCCCTGCGACGCCACGCGCACGTGAAACGCATCCATCCCCAGCTTGTTCGAGCAATCGCGCACGTACATCCGGTGCTCGTCGAGCAGCCGCGCCTGCAGTTCGGCAGCTGTGAAGCGATTCTTTACCTTGAACAGGACGAAGTTCGCGCCGGTCGGATAGATCGCGAGCCCCGGAATCTTCCGCAGCGACTTGTAAAGCCACGCAACGTCGCTCATCAGCCGCTTGCGTCCTACATGGTACTCGGCGTCCGTCGCGGGAAGCTGCGAAAGAAAATATTGCGCCAGCGTGTTCAGATTCCATGTGGGAACGAGCCGCCGCATGCGGTTCAGCACATAAAGATTTCCGCTGTAGCAGTAGCCGAGCCGCAGCCCCGGCACCCCGCAGTGCTTGCTCATGCTGCGAATCACCAGCAGGTTCGAAAAGCGATCCGCCACATTGAGCAGGCTCGGTATCGGATCGCCCGCGAAATCTATAAAGGACTCGTCAACGATCACCAGCTCCATATCTTTCGCGCGCTCCAAAAGGTCGATCATCTCTTCGCGGGGAATAAACTGTCCCGTCGGATTGCCCGGATTGATCACCAGCAGCGACCGCACGCCTCGTTGGCGCGCCCAGTCGAGATAATCGTTCACGCGCAGCTCATATCCTTGCTCGGGATCGAGCGCGTAAAGCTCCGCATCGCGTTGATCTTTCAACTTTTCGATATATTCACCGAAAGTCGGAATGGGAATGGCGATTCGGTCGATCAGGATCGTATTGATCAGCACGATCAGCTCGGTGGCGCCGTTGCCGATCACCAGATGGTCGGGATTCACGTGCAGCACTTCGGCCAAATGCCGCTGGCTCGCGGCCGGATTGCTTGAGGGATACGATTTGATCAGATTCGGCAGGCTCTGCTGCAGGTCGCGCAGCATCTCCGGTGTGGGGTAGTACGGATTCGCGATAAAGCAGAAATCGATGATCTCTTTCGCCTTCTCGTAGCCGACGAGATCGGCCAAAGAGGGCGAATGCGATGTCTCATAAAAAAGATGCGTACGCGGCTCTTCGACGATGGCCCGCGCACCAGTTACCGGCGATGGATGCGGTTGTGCCATGGGAATGTCCGCTTCCATTCTATTCCCAAAACCTTCCGGACAGTCCTGCGGCCACGCGCTACTCTCAAAAATCGCTTGCTGATCGCTTTAGAAGCAGGTCTGAGCTGTGCGTGGCTCCGGGGTTCACTGCAGCCAATTCCCGGTTGGCTGGGTTGCCGCAGGCGGCGCCGGGGCGTGCAGACCTCCTCCGAAGCCCTGTCTTATCAATTTGGAGATCGTGCGCCGGTTTTCGAGCGCTATTTTCAACCAGGCAAAGCGTCCCATCTGCGGAAAATAAATTCCCCGGAAACACAGTCGCGCAATAAGAATGTTGATGCGGTAACCCAGCGGCTTCTCATTGAGCGAGTCCACCGCCCGCTCGATTGCCTTCGGACTGTAAGAGTTTGCCCAGCCGATCCGTACCTCGTTATGAGCTTCTTCGATGCTCATCTTCAAAGGCGTATGAGCCATCGCGAACGGTATGAACTCTTGCCAGTGCTTCGTTCGAGTGAGCCGCCCGGCGGCCTCAAGCCGCTTGTAGAGCGGCGTCGAGGGCAGCGGTGTCAGTAAGCCGAATATCGGCAAGCCGGGAGGCCAGCTGCGAATTTGTTCTAGGGTGCGCTCCGCCACGCCTGTCGTGTCATTGTCCATGCCAAAAATAAAAGACGTGATCGCATAGACATTCCGCTGGGCGAGCCGCTCGAGCACCGCGGCGTACTCACCGGGCTTGTTGAAGCCTTTTTTCACATCGGCGAGGTTCGCTGGATCGATGGACTCCATGCCGATGAAGATCCACTTTCCTCCGGAGGCCGCGATCAGATCCACCAGTTCTTCGTCGCGCAGCAGATTGGCGCTGATCTGCGCAACCCAGTGAACCTGTGCATTTGCCGCGATGATATCCCGGAGCAACGACTTGGTCCGCTTTACGTTGATCGCAAAATTGTCGTCGATAAAAAATACGGCAATCTGGCCGCGCTCTTCCCGTGCGCGCGCCTTAAGCAGCAAGAGTTCGTTTACCACGCTTTCATTGGTGCGAAAGCGTATCGAGTCGCCGAAAAATCCCGTCACTGTGCAAAACTCGCATCCGTACGGGCAACCGCGCCCCGATTCCATCGGAACGATCCGAAACGTCCCCCATCCCGCACCCAGCCGCTTCAGGAAGGGATGTAACGCTCCGGGAAGCAGATTGAATTGCTTCAGGTTGATTTTGTCCCACGGGATAGACGGATACGGCTGCAGCGACGGCTTTTGCTCGCGGCCAAGATCGTCCACCGGCGCGTAAACATCCTTCAGCGCGCCGCGCGCCGCGTCCTCCACGATTCTCGGCCACGTCGCATCGGCTTCGCCAAGAGCGACCGCGTCCGCATGCCGCTTGCCGCCATCGCGCCCCAGTGCTTCATCGGGCAGTTCGGTGACGTGCGGACCCCCCATCACCACTTTTACCCCGGTGGCGCGCACAGCATCTGCCATGCGATAGGCCTTTGCAATCATTCTGGTCATCGCGCCGATCCCGACCAGCCCGATACTGTTTTCACGGACGTATCGCGCGATACCTTCTTCATCCATCGGCTGCGCGTTTCCGTCGATCAGCACCACTTCGTGTCCCGGGGGCGTGAGAGCTTGCAGGAGAAACATCCAAAGATGAGGCATGAAATTGCGGGTTACACCGTTGTCTGGGTTATAAAGTAGGATTTTCATTGAGTCCTTTGTAGGCGGAAGCAACTAATCACAAATGCCGAGTCATGGCAACACAAAACCACCTGAATGTT
>DATEME010000411.1:0-2469 GCA_035275865.1 Candidatus Acidiferrales bacterium
GGCTGCAAACCAGGCAAGGTCCTTTGCGAATGCGTCCGAAGACGGAGACTCGGTGTGAAGCGTAGTGAGTGAATAGCGGATGCCGAACTGCTGAAGATTGTTGCAGACGGACATTTTTCCGCAGAAGCTGTCGCGGCGGTCAGAGATCGTCATGCGCGATGCGGTATCGGGGAAGGCCTGGATGAGAACCGGGACGTTCAGTTCGGCCATGCGGAGGGCGTCAGCAATGGCTCTTTCGTCGCCGAAATTGGGCAGCGTGACGATGATGCCGTCGATTTTGTCGCGACTGGCGCGGAAGAGATCGGCGCACTTCTTGGATTCTTCGCGCGATTCGACTGCGCCGTACCTTGTGTCGTCTGTGCCGAGCGCGACCACATCAAACCCAGACTTTTTCAAAACGCCCAGAACTTCTTCGCGGCCCGTTTTGACAAGATGGCCCGGGAAAAAGCCGCGATTGCCGACGACAAGGCCGAACGTCATTTGCTTTGGCATGGAAATCTAGTGTCCTCGCTTTGTGGGACGAAAAAGGTAGGCGTAGATGCCGCCGAAGACGATCAATAGGGCTCCCCACCAGATGCCAGCGTGCAGACGGGCCAGTACGACGGGCGTCGCGGGCGGGGAGATTGCTGTGCGAATACCGGCGGCTAAAATCAGGACTCCGTAGATGAGGATCAGGGAGCCAATAAAGAACCAAATGGAAAACGTTTCAGGTTCGCGAGACATTTTTCGCCTACCAGAAATAGATATTGAGAATCAGGAAGCCGACTAATACTACTCCAGCCCAAAAGATCGGGCGCTTAAATAAGGGCATTGCGCCTTCGGACGGCATTTCCGAATAGCCGTAGACCAGCCCTGCGAGCTGGAGCGGCTCGGGCGGTTTCGTCATCAGACTGACTACCACAGTGACGACGACGCAAACAATCCAGGACCACAGCGCGCGGTACATGTTTTCTGCCATGTCTTGCGCGTGCGAAGAAAGCGCAATGATCGAAAGCGCCGACGGATCAAGCCGAACCCAGAGCCAAAGAGAAATTGACGAGACCGTGCCCGCGAGCAAACCCCAAAAGCCGCCAGCGCCCGTGCAGCGTTTCCAGAGCATTCCTAATAGCACGGTGCCGAAAAGCGGCGCGATGAAAAAGCTGAAGAGCGCCTGCACGTAATCCATGATGCTGAGGAACTGCATTACCAAATATGCCGCGCCGATGCTGACGAGAATTCCGACAACGGTGCACCAACGCCCCATGGCGAGATAGTGTTCGTCGGAGGCGTTTTTGCGAATCAGCGCGCGATAGATGTCGTAGGTCCAGACGGTGGAAAATGCAGTGACGTTGCCGGCCATGCCGGACATGAAGCCTGCGATGAGGGCCGTGATGCCGAGGCCGAGAAGGCCCGGGCCGCAATAGCGCGCGAGCATGAGCGGGAGGACTTCGTTGTAGCTGTGGCCGCCGGACGCGACGGCTGCGGCTTCGCCGGTGAGCTTCATGGGAAGCACGGCGAGGGCAAGCAGGCCGGGCAGAATCACGATGAACGGCACGAGCATTTTGAAGCCAGCGCCGATGATCGGCGCCATCTTTGCGGCGCGCAAATCTTTGGCGGCGAGTACGCGCTGCACGACAAGAAAATCCGTGGTCCAGTAACCGAAGGAAATTACCCAGCCGAGGCCAAGAACGATGCCCGTCCAATGAATGCCCATTGGATTATCGCTGAAGGAGCCGAGAGTGCTCCAGAGATGGGTGTAGCTTGGGCCGACGTTTCGCGCGATTTCGGCCTTTAGATTGGTCCAGCCGCCAGCTTCGATGAGCCCGAGAATCGGAATGAGGAGCGCGCCGAGCCAAATCAGGAAGAACTGCAGGACTTCGTTGAAAATGGCGGAGCGAAGGCCGCCGAGCGCGACGTAGATCGCGACGGTGATCGACGAAACCCAAATGCTGAAGTGAATGTTCCAGCCGAGAACGACTTTCATGACCAGCGCCATCGAGTACATGTTGATGCCGCTCATCAGGACGGTCATGAAGGCAAACGTCACAGCAGAAAGCGCGCGACTGGGTTCGCCGAATCGCAGCTTCAGATAGCCGGGGACGGAGTGCGTCTTGCTGATGTAATAGAACGGCATCATCACGATGCCGAGGAACAGCATGGCGGGAATCGCGCCGATCCAATACCAGTGCGCGGCGAGGATGCCATACTCGTATGCAGCAGCGGCCCAACCCATGAGTTCGAGAGAGCCAAGGTTAGCGGAGAGAAAGCTGAGGCCGGCGATCCAGGCACTCATTTCGCGGCCGGCGAGGAAGAAATCTTCGCCGGTCTCGGCGCGGCTTTTCAGATAAAAACCGACCGCTATGACGGCAGCGAAATAGATGGTGATGATGATCAGATCGACGGGAGCCAGTTCAATCAGGTGCTTCGGTGTGGCCTGCAGAAAGAGAACGCACTCAAGGTTCGCCATGGAGCGAGCTATCGCCTCCCGGG
>DATEME010000412.1:0-1370 GCA_035275865.1 Candidatus Acidiferrales bacterium
ATCGCCAATGCATCGATATCCAGGCGGTCGTCAAGATACCGAGGCCAATTATGCCGGATGGCCGAATCAGCACCTATCTACGAAATCTGCGATGGAGCAGAAATAACCCGAGTGAGTTTTTAGGATTTCTTGGGATCCAAACATTTTCTCGGTTAGGTGGATGGTTTCTTTTCTTTGGAACCAAAGGAGGTCGAGACAATCGGAGCTAATGCCCGGTCCTGGGCCCAAGGTCGATTCCATGGTCATGGTCGGTCTGTTCCAGTCGTTCTGCTCCGGCAAACCCGCTTGGACCCCCTACCAGATCCTATGGGGCGACAGGCACGGTTCCGTTAAGGTTCCGCTTTGCCAAACATGAACTTAACGGAGACCGGGATGTCGACCTCAGCGCTGGCGCCTGCCGCCCAAGACGAGATTGCCACGCTTTTTGTCGGGTTTGAACTGAGCAAAGCGACCTGGCTGATCGGCTTGTATTCGCCGCAGCTCGGCAAGACCATCAGTCGTTACAAAGTTGACGGGGGCGACGTTGACGCCGCCCTGGAACGGATCACGGTTGCCAGACTCCGGCTGGAGAAACTCGGTAAGCCGGTCCGCGTGGTATCGATTTACGAAGCCGGGTACGACGGGTTTTGGTTGCACCGCCGGCTGACGGCGGCCGGCATCGAGAACCGTGTCGTCGATGCCGCAAGCATTCCGGTGGAACGGCGTTCGCGACGGCGTAAGACCGACCGCATCGATCTCGAGCTTCTGATTCGCATGCTGCTGGCGTTGGAGCGCGGCGAAACGCGCATCTGCCGGGTAATTCAAGTGCCGACCCCGGCAGAAGAGGACGCCAAACGCCAGCACCGCGAGCGGGCCGTGCTGGTGAAGGAGAAAACGGCCCACACCAACCGCATCGGCGGGATCTTGATGGCCTTGGGAATCCGCGGCGTCAATCCACACCGGCGCGATTTCGTGCAGCGCCTCGACGGTTTGGTGACGGGCACCGGCGAACCACTGCCGACCCACACCAAACAAGCGCTGGCCCGCGAGCACGAACGAATAACCCTGACCGAACGCCAGATCAAAGACATCGAACGCGCGCAGGCAAGCGCGATCAAAGCGGCCGCGACGCTGCAGAGCGCGCAGGAAGAAGGAGGTGCAACCGAGCGCGGTGGTGCCCAAGCTGCGGCATTGGTGCGCCTGAAAGGCATTGGACAGATCAGCGGCGTGCCACTGTGTCGTGAAGTATTCTATCGTCACTTCAACAATCGCCGCGAACTGGCCAGCTATTTTGGCCTGCCGCCGAGCCCCTACAACAGTGGCTCGATGCGCGTTGATCAGGGCATCAGCAAAGCGGGCAATCCCCGCGCGCGCCGGCTTGCTATCGAGAT
>DATEME010000413.1:0-1258 GCA_035275865.1 Candidatus Acidiferrales bacterium
TTGCCGGGGTCGAGGCCGGTTACGTCGATGGCATTGTCGGCCGTTTTGATGTCTTTCACCACGTGATTGAATATGCCTGTGGTGCTTGCCTGAAACTCATATTGTTTTGCGGTAGCTACCGGCTTCCATGAGAAATGAACGGGGTCGGTTTTAGGATCGCTGACGAATTTCGGCGCCAGGTTCAGCGGCTCGACGAGCTGCGGCGGTGCCAGCACCTGCGTCGTCGTAATCTCGGGCTGTCCCGTCACGAACGAAGCTCGTTCCGACTGCCCAATTTGCATGTGCGTTGCGCCGCGATCGAGTTCGGCGCTACCGGCGGTAACGGTGATCTGTTGCTGCTGTGTAGCCGGGTCGCTGCTGACGGCGGCGTGCGAATTCGAATGCAAATCCGCAACCGCATTCTCGAAGGAGACTTCGGCCTTGGATCCGGACGTTAACCCGCCCGTATTCAAGTCCACTTGACCGGACGTGATGTGCACGGCCACTTGCGTGGACTCCTGGCCAACATTGTTCTCTTCCACAGTTACCAGGGTATCGCCTTTGACCGTGTATTCCGTCCCGTCGGCAAACGCGATGCGCGCGACGCCCTCAGGCCCGGTCTGAATCAAGTCACCCTTATCCAGCGTCACCTGGTAATCGGCGCTCACCCACTGCACGGAATCGGCTTTCTTCACCTGCACTTTGCCGTCGAGATTGACGAAACGGGCCTGCCGCGCGGCGGGAGAGGTGACCGGCGTCTCCGGCTGCGGGAAAGCCTGCGACAGCTTTTGCAGGACCACGCTGGAAGCGGACGGGAAAACGAGATAGATGCACGCGAGAACAATCGCCGTGATGAGGACGACGTACAGCAAAACGGTCCGATACTTCACCGTGTGCCAGTACACTTCGACGCGCGAGATTTTTGGCTTCTCACTCACAACGATTGCCTATTCCGGGAAAAATCCTGCCAAATTTGCAATCTAGCACACGGGTACGGGGCTTTCAACACGGCGAAGACGCCGTTGCTAAACCGCTAACATCTGATGCGCGGCAAAACCGGATCGAATGCCAGGGCGGAGACGAGATAGGAGGTAAAACGCTGGGTTACTACAGTGGGCAAAACCGATCATTCCGCGCGCAGGGCTTGCATCGGATCCACAACCGATGCGCGCCGCGAAGGTATATAGCTCGCCAGCGCGGCAATCGCCACGAGCGCTAAGCACACGAGCGCGTACGTGATTGGATCGACTGGGCTCACGTTGAAGAGCACCGAAGCCAT
>DATEME010000414.1:0-5990 GCA_035275865.1 Candidatus Acidiferrales bacterium
GCGGCCGGAGGAGCTGCCGAAGCCTGCAATCCGGCCCTATCCCACTCAATATGTGCGCGAGTGGCGGACAAAATCGGGAAGCGCGGTGTTGATCCGCCCGATTCGGCCGGAAGACGAGCTGATGATGGTCAAGTTTCACGGGACGCTTTCGAGCGCGACGGTGTACCTGCGTTATTTCCACATGGTGAGCCTCGATACGCGTGTGGCTCACGAGCGGTTGATGCAGCAGTGTTTCATCGACTATGACCGGGAGATGGCACTGGTGGCGGAGATAAAGGAGCCAAAATCAGGCGGGCGCGCAATTGTGGCCGTGGCGCGTCTCACGAAAGAGCGCGCTGAAGCCGAGGCGGAAATTGCCGTCGTCGTCAGCGATGCGTATCAGGGAATTGGTCTTGGGACGGAAATGGTCCGGCGCTTGATCGACGTCGGGCGCGACGAAAAGCTCGAACGCATCGTCGCAAAAATGCTACCCGAGAATAACGCGATGCTAGCGTTGGCGAGGCATTTTGGCTTTTTGCCGAGGGCGGACGCCGATCTCGATGGATTGACTGTCGTTTTGGATCTTCGGTCGGCGGGGTCGGCACGAGAGCAGGTCACGAACGCGACATAGAGCAGCCGAAAATTAGCGAACGAGGCTACCAGCAGCGGTGATGGGCGAGTGAAGCGGACGTGTTCGCGCGATGCTCGATTGCGATAGGATTGCGGCCCGTCCGAATGTATTGCAGGTTATCGTCCAGCACCGTCAGGAACTCGGAAGTTCGCAGTGCCGACGCTCCGAAGCATTCCCGGCCAATGTACATCATGGGCAACCACCAGCAGCCGTGCTCAACGAGGAATGCGGAGAAGAAGCTGCAATCGGACTTGCCGAGCCGAGGAAGTATGCGGACGGCTTCGGCGATAGGGCCGGTGTTCAGAATCAGTTGAAATTTGTGCTTCTCGAACAGAGTGACGGCGTGGTCGGCCGATTCGGTGGACCAGCAGGCACACGCGTTCTGTTCCAATCGCCGCAACAGCCACGATGGCGCGATTGCTTTCTCCCCCAGCATTAGGACGCGGACCGCTGGATCGTTCATGGCCTGCTCCCATTCGTATCGTGAAATAGGCTTCGCGAATCTGTGAAGCGGCTGGCGTGAAGTGCTTCCGACCCAGGAGGGCCGGCGCGTCGAAACTCTCGGGCGCTTCGGTGCGTCCTCCACGCCAACCGCTGCTTTCTCTTGCGTATCGGCATCCTATGCGATCGGCATGATTCGCGTATGTGACGCGCATCACACCTCTGAACATTTCTTGATCGCGCCGTAAGACCTTTTGCGGTCCGGTCCTGCCGCACATCGGCGTGTGACGGGCGTCACCGCACTCTTTCTAATGAAGTGACAAATTGCGCCTAGGCGGAGGTGCGAATATGAAAACAGCAGCGGTTCAACGCACAGCAGCGATCCAACACGGAATCCAACTTAAGAATATTCTTTTCTTGACCGACTTTTCGGAAACGGCCAATCGTGCCGGGGAATATGCCGGCGCTCTGGCAAAAACTTACGGCGCGAAGCTTTTCGCGCTGCACGTACAGCCTCCAGTCGTGAATCCGATGACTCCTCCGGCCAGCTGGTACAACCTTGAGGAAGTGGCGGAAACACAGCAGGCGGCGAACAGGAAAGAACTGGGAGCCGAATTTCAGGGCTTAAATCCGAGAATCTTCATTAAAGAAGGCGACCTGTGGGCGCACGTGGCGGCGATCGTCGAAAGAGAGAACATCGACCTGATCGTAATGGGCACGCATGGACGCTCCGGGATGAGGCGCTTTTTCCTGGGCTCGATCGCTGAAGCGATGTTTCGCAACGCCGAGTGCCTTGTACTAACGGTGGGGCCGCACGCAACAGGGCAGAAGCAAGTTCCTGTGGAGTTCACGAGAATTGTCTTTGCGACGGATTTCAGCGACGCGGCTAATACGGCCGCTCCTTATGCGATGTCTTTGGCGCAAGAACACCAGGCCCAGGTCACGCTTCTGCACGTCGTTGCGGAGACGAAGGCCGGCGAACTCGTGCAGGCGCATGAAGTGGCTGCATCGGACGAAAAGCTGCTTCGCAACTTGGTGCCGCCGGAGGCCGATCAGTGGTGTGTGCCGGAGTTTCTCATCGAGCGCGGCGATGCTGCGGAGAAGATCCTCGACGTGGCCGCCCGGCGCAAAGCCGATTTGATTGTTCTTGGCGTGCGCAAGGAGAAAGGCTTTCCCGGCGCGTCGACGCATCTACCGGTTGCTATTGCCCACGAAGTCGTCTCGAAGGCCCAGTGCCCTGTGTTGACTGTTCGCGGTTAATTGATTCCCACCTGAGGCGGGGCTGTGTTCTCGCCCCGCCTTTTTCCTCCGTGTTGCTCCGCACTTGTCTCCCGTTTCCGCTTCGCGCGCATCATGTGATACGCGGTACAGATGATCCGTGACTGTAATCACCGACATCGGCGCCGACGGGCGGGAAGATCGTCACATGATTGCGCACGCGGTGTGGAGGAACGATATGACCAACCAGACGAGTGGGCGCGTTTTGGTGGTCGATAACAACGACGACGTGCTGACGCAGCTCGGAAGGGAACTGACCGAGGCGGGTTATGAGACCGTAACTACCTGGAGCGGTATCGAGGCGATGAATCTGCTTGAGTCAGAAACCTTTGACTCGTTGCTTGTAGATGACTATCTGCCCGACCTGTACATAGGCGAATTTCTCGAGAAGATCTCGGATCTGCCTATTTGTCCAAGAGTGCTCCTGATGCAGGCGAAGCCGATACACAGCCTTTGCACGGTCGGCTCTCGAAGGTTTGTCGTTGTGGACAAGGTGAAGGTGTCGAAAATAATTCAGGCCCTTTCGGACCAGAATTGCGGGCCGAATTGTCGACATTGGACGCATTGAGTTTTTTTCGAGCCGCACGTTTGAGTCCGGTGAGGTGAAAGCTTGGGCTGTCTCAGGCGAAATATCGTCTGCGTGACGATATTTCGTCGCCAGGCGTCGTCACGTACGCCATTTTGTTCCCCGCAGCTTCCTCTTAAAATCTCGTTATTCCCTTGTTTTGTGTTGGTTAGCGGCATGTGCCTCTCTGCGGCGAGTTTGGCGAATCCCGTGCCATTTAAATAGGCGTGAACAGTCCAGTTTCAGGATCGCTGAAAATCACCATTGCGGACGCGCCGAGCGCGCTGACGCTAAGGCTCGAAGGCAAAGCATCTGGCGCAATGGTCGACGAGCTTCGCCGCACCTGGTCTGCAATCCACTCGGAGCTCGGCAGCCGTCAGTTGGTGGTTGATCTAAGAGACGCAATCTACATCGACAAAGCCGGTTTGGAAGTTCTAGCGGAGATTCATCGCCAAACGGGTGCCAGGTTCGAGGCCAACTCGCCCCTGACGCAATACTTCGTCGAGCAGGCAACGAGAATTGAGAGCCAAAGCGGGATTCCGAAGGGAGCATGAAAATGACGGGTCCATACGGTCTGCAAATCAGTGAAGCGTGCGCTAACTGCAAATTGCGCGGCAACAATTCCTTCTGCCAATTCGCGCAACCGGCGCTGCGCGACCTCCAATCCATCAAGTACTCCTCCGCGTACCCGCAGGGCGCCGTGCTCTTCATGGAGAAGGAAGCGCCGCGCGGAATCTACGTGATCTGCGAAGGGCAGATCAAGCTGACGATCAGCTCAAGCGAGGGCAAGACGCTCATTATGCGCATTGCAAAGGCGGGCGAAGTGTTGGGATTGTCGGCGGTGATCTCCGGTGCGCCTTATGAAGTTACCGCGGAAGTGCTGCGTCCGAGTCAGGTGGCGTTCGTTCGCCGCGAAGATTTTCTTCACTTTCTCGCGCAGCACCCGGATGTGGCGCGGTCGGTGATTGCTCAGGTTTCGGCCCATTATCAGACAGCTTGCGAGCAAATTCGCACGCTTGGACTTTCCTCCTCGGTTCCCGAAAGGGTTGCTAAGCTGTTGCTTGACTGGTCGGGAGGATCGACACGGACGAAATCAAGCGCGCATATGACAATGCCGTTAACTCACGAAGAGATTGCGGAATTCATCGGCACGACCCGCGAAAGCGTGACGCGAACCCTGAGCGATTTCAAGCGCCGCCAGCTGATCGAACTTCATGGCTCGACGCTGACGATCCCCAGCCGCGCGGCGCTCGAAGAATGCGCCCGCGCGTAGCGGCTCGCATGGCGTCTGCAACGTTAGACCGTTGAATAAAGATTGCTGATCGGCGATCGCACGCTCCACACGCCGCCTCCCCCCGGCTTTTGCCTCGGCGATTCAGGACCGACCATTTATCCGCCTCCAAGCGAAAGATGCGACCGCTCACTACGTCTTAGCATCTCAATGGGAACGGCGATTCTGACGAGTGCAACCCGTTCGCGGTAGACTCGCGGGATATGCTTCCCGAGGAGTTCACATGGCGTCATGCAAACATCTCAATCAGATCAAGTTCACGAATACTGACCAGCACGTTTGCGAAGAATGCGTAAAAATGGGCGACACATGGGTGCATTTGCGGCTCTGCCTCGAATGCGGACACGTCGGCTGCTGCGACTCATCCAAGAACAAGCACGCGACAAAGCACTTCCGTCACACGAAACATCCGCTAGTTCGCTCGATCGAGCCTGGAGAATCCTGGGTTTGGTGCTATGTCGATGAACTCGAGCCCGGCGAAATCGGCCCCAAAGGGTTTCGCTCGGCCGAAGCCTAGGCGTACAGTCGAAAACATCTTGCCGCAAAGCAGCGCAACGCGCTTAAATCATCGGCAACGGCAAAGGAGGAACAATGGCCTCTCCAGTTCCTAGTGTCCTTGATATGTCCACGCAGGCTTTTCCCACGCTGACGGAAGCTCAAATCAACCGAGTCCGTGCGGTCGGCAAGGTGCGACAAGTCACCCCGGGCGAACACCTCTTCGCCCCCGGTGACACGAGCGTCCCGTTTTTTGTGTTGCTCTCAGGCGCCATGGAGATCGTCCAGCCGGATGTGAACGGCGAGCGGCCTATCGTAAAACACGGCCCTCGGCATTTCACGGGCGAAATGACGATGATCTCCGGCCAGCGCTGCCTGGTGCTGGGCCGCGTCACCGAAGCGGGCGACTTCATCGAGTTGAGCGGGGAAGGCTTGCGCTCGCTGATTATGCGCGACGCCGAACTCAGCGAAATTTTCATGCGCGCGTTTATCCTGCGCAGGTTGGAGCTCATCAAGCGCGGCTTTGGCACCGTCATTTTGCTGGGTTCGCGCTACTCGGCCAAAACGCTGGAGCTTCGCGAATTCCTCACGCGCAACGGCCATCCCTACGCGTACGTCGATCTCGACACAGACAAGACTTCGCAGAGCCTTCTCGACCGATTTGAAGTGCGGCGTGACGAAGTGCCGGTGGTCATTTGCCCAAGTCACGGCGTGCTGCGCAACCCTTCGATACAGAAGCTCGCGGAGGGTCTGGGGTTCAACACCCGCATCGATGAAACGCAGGTGCGCGACCTTATTATCGTCGGCGCGGGACCATCCGGCCTTGCCGCAGCCGTTTACGGCGCTTCGGAAGGCCTGGACGTCCTCGTAATCGAAACCGCCTCTCCGGGCGGTCAGGCCGGCTCCAGCTCCAAGATCGAAAACTATCTGGGCTTTCCGATCGGAGTCTCAGGACAGGAATTGGCCACCCGCGCGATTACGCAAGCTGAGAAATTCGGCGCCAATATGATGATTGCGTGCAACGTCGTCAGCCTCGATTGCGCGCGGCGTCCTTACAAGGTCGTGCTCGACAACGGGAAGACTCTCTCCGCGCGGACGATCGTGATCGCGACGGGCGCGCAGTACAACAAGCCTCCTATTCCGAATCTGAAGAAATTCGAGGGCCAGGGCATTTATTACGGCGCCACATATATGGAAGGCCAGCTCTGCGAGCAGGAAGACGTCGTCGTTGTTGGCGGAGGAAACTCCGCCGGTCAGGCCGCGGTTTTTCTCTCTCAGACGGCGAGCAAGGTCCATATGCTCGTTCGTTC
>DATEME010000415.1:0-2335 GCA_035275865.1 Candidatus Acidiferrales bacterium
TGTAAAGTACTTGCCATGCACATTCGAACCTCGCCGTTTTCTACCGAGTTGCGGCGCTGCTGGAGGCCGACGGAGATGGCACGGCCGCCGTTCCTGGATCATTCGATATCGGCAGGGCCGATCCGGCCGCGATCGGCGTTGCTGATCAACCCGTTTTATCCCAAGGATGCGCATGCGAGCTTCGGCAAGCACGTGCTGACGCCGACGCTGGCAATGACGAGCTTCGCCGCAACGACTCCGCCGGAGTGGGAAATTCAGTATTGGGACGAGAACCTGCTCGACGGACGTCCGCCATTTTGGCCGTTGCCGGAGGTCGTGGGAATTTCGGTGCATTTGACGTTTGCGCGGCGGGCGTTTGAGCTGGCGGATTGGTACCGGAATCGCGGCAGCAAGGTTATTTTGGGCGGACTGCACGTTTTGTCGTGCCCGGAGGAATGTGCTCCGCACGCGGACGCGTTGGCGTTGGGGGATGGCGTGCAGCTTTGGCCGCGGATCCTCAGAGACGTCGAGGGCGGATCGCTGCAATCGCGATACGCGGCGAATTACGAGAACGCGTATCGGGATGATCCGGCGCCGAAGCGCGAGATTCTGCCGCACAGGAGTTTTCTGACGACGGCGAGCCTGATTGCGACGCGCGGGTGCCACAACCGATGCGGATTTTGCTATTTGTCGACGGACGGCTTGCGTATGCCTTACCGGATGCGCGATCCGGAGCAGGTGGCGGCGGAACTCGGCGGCAGCAGAGAACCCTACGGCGTGTTCATCGACAATAATCTCGGGTCGAATCGCGAATATTTGCATAGGGTCTGCCGGGCGTTGCAACCGCTGCGGAAGATCTGGAGCGCCGCGGTGTCGATTGACGTGACAGACGACCCGAGCCTGGTTCGTGCGATGGCGCTTGGGGGGTGCATGGGCGTTTTTATCGGATTTGAATCGCTGACGGACAAGAATCTCTCGGACGCGAAGAAGAAGACGCCCAAGACGGCGGATTATGCGCGGCGGGTGCGAATGTTGCACGACAACGGCATTCAGGTGAATGGTTCGTTTGTGCTGGGATTCGATCACGACGACAAGGATGTGTTCGTGCGAACGGCGGAGTGGGTGGAAGACAATCGGATGGAATGCGCGACGTTTCATATTCTGACGCCGTATCCGGGGACGCCGCTCTTCCGGCAAATGGAGGCGGAAGGACGGCTGCTGCATCGCGACTGGAGCCGTTACGACACGGCGCATGCCGTCTTTCGGCCCAAGAATATGACGCCGGAGGAACTCGAGCACGGGTATGGATGGATTTACCAGAGATTGTTCTCGCACGCATCGATCTGGCGGCGGAGGCCCGAGGATTGGCGGGCGGTTCCGGGATATCTGGGCATGTCGTATTTGTACAAACGGTCGAATCGGTTTTGGCATTTGTTGATCAAGCATGATTTGGTGCATGCGGTGTGGAATCCGCTAATGCAGCTGACGCTGTTCCGGCATTTGCGATTCCGGGCGCGGCTGGCGGAATCGCACAGCCAGAGTGAGACATGCATTGCGGCGGTGCCTGCGGGCGTTTAGCAGTCTGCAAAAGAAAACAAATGCAATTCCTCAGAGGCTAAAGCCCGGCATTGAGCACGAGCTTTATGTCGGAGCTGAAGCTCCGACCCCCTAACACCGTCTTTTTCCGTAAGAGTCTGCTCAGCAAATAGCGAGGCGATTCAGGAGAGAAGCGGTCGCGATGCGGAGTTACCTTTGCTAGAATTGTGGGTTGGGGCAGAGGGAAACTTTCTTATTGATGAGACCAGCCAAACTTTTTATCTTCGTTTGCGTTACCGCGATTTTTCTTGCCGCCGGATGCAGTAAATCTTCCAACGAAACGGCGCAAAAGGCGCCAGAACCTACCAAGACCGTGGATCCGGCGACGAATGGGTCGATTACAGGCACGGTGAAGCTCGACGGCACGCCGCCGAAATTCAAGCCGCTGAATATGTCCGCCGAGCCAACGTGCGTGAAGGCCAACCCCGAGCCGGTGTATCCGCCGATTGTGGTGACGGGGCCGAAGGGCGCGCTGGCAAACGCGGTCGTCTATGTGAAGGGGAACATGGACGACTACAAATTCGACACGCCGACGACGCCGGCGGTGCTCGATCAGAAGAATTGCATGTACGAGCCGCACGTGCTGGCGCTGATGACAAATCAGGACTTTCACGTGACTAACAGCGACGCGACGCTGCACAACATTCATCCGGTGCCCCGGCAGAATCATGTGTGGAACCAGTCGCAGCCCGCGGGCGCGCCGCCGATTGACAGGAGTTTCCCAAATCCGGAGTTGGCGATTCCGGTGAATTGCAACGTG
>DATEME010000416.1:0-4603 GCA_035275865.1 Candidatus Acidiferrales bacterium
CAAAATGCGCTATACGTCGCCGCAATACACGATGAGCTGAACAAGCAACTCTCCGGAAAATACCTCAATCGCCACGGTGGAATCATCGCAATCGCAATCCTGGCGACATTCGCCTCGTCCTTCATCCTGGCGGCCGCGACGAGTCGCCGTGACACGTTCGACTCGATCTTTTTCACGCTGTGGATACTTTTCGCCGGACTTCTCATTGGAATGCTCTTTGAGCTGTCGTTTGCCCCCATGTGCAAGACAGCGGCGCGCGGCGGAAAAGGCTGGGCAAAGGTGCTGCCGAGTCTTGCACCCATACTGATCTTCGGCGGAGTGATTGCTTTCCTCCTGACGAAATTGGCGGAAAGCGCATCCGTCGCATTCGCGATGATGCTGCCCGCGATGATCTTCGTAAACCTCGGATGGGCGCCGTTCCTAAAGCGCAAATCCGCGCTTGGCCGTAAAACGTCGGATCAAATTGCGGGCTTCCGCAAATTTTTGCAGGAAGTGGAGCAGGATCGCCTCGATCGCCTCAACCACGCTCAGCAATCTCCCGCGAATCTCGACCGCCTGCTTCCGTTTGCGATCGCTCTCGAGGTCAGAGAAGGCTGGGGCGATCATCTGGCGCAAACCTTCATCGCGTCCACCGTGATGGTGGAGGGCTAACGGAGCGCTCCCCCGTTGGCCTCAGAGAAGGCTCACTTAATCAGCCCCAAATCCTTCACCTTTTTCATCAGGTCCTGATGGTCCAGTTGAAAGACGATTTGGGCCGAATCATCCGTGAATAAAAGAACATACGTAGCGGAATTCTCGCTCTCGATGAACACCCCAGGGCTGCGCTCGAAGCGCATGTTCCACACAACTTTGGCCAATGCATAATTCTGATCGAGAGCCGACACATCAAGCGATACAACGGAAGACGAAACCAAACCCACTGTTTTGAAAAATTCTTTGCGCTTAGGAAGAACCTTTACGAAGTCCTCTTTCTTTACGGCCTGCACGCCTTGCGGCTTGCCAAATACAAACACATCGGCATATAGCGCAGAAATCTTCTCGACATCAAATTCGCGATTCGCAACCTCGTAAATCTCAAAAAAGCGTCTGACTCGATCGTTCAGTCCATTCATAGCTCACGGTCCGCGTTTCTCGCATCAGGGCGCATCGAAACTCTTCTCCGCGCTCTCGGCAATTCTGCCGTTCACCGGCTGCCGCCCTTCAAACGGCCAGAATCCCATATACCAGGCCCAGAAGAAGAAAATCGGGATTCCCGCTGCCAGGCTGATCGCGCCCCAGAACATATTCGAATGGGTCACGGCGCGCCCGAACATCATAAACGTGGTCATCCCCGAAGTCGCAAATACGTAAATCCAGCCAGCAATTGCCAGCAGCGCTGGAACGGGATACAGCCACATCCGAAACGGCCGCTGCTTTGGCGGAAAGCGCTTGTGCATGAGAAAGACGCCGAATCCCTGCGCAATAAACTGCACGAGAATCCGCGACGTGAGCAGAATCGTGATTTCCGCCGCCAAAGGAATGAAGCTGACGGCAATCGTCACTAACCCCACGACCAATAACGAGAGATCCGGGAATTTCCCTCGTGGATGGACGTGCCGAAAAACCTGGAAAAAACAGCCGTCGCCCGCGGCCGCGTACGGAATGCGGGAATAACCGAGCATCAAGGCAAATGTCGAAGCGAAACTCGTCCACAAAATCAGTCCCGTGATCACCGAAGCCGCGCGCACGCCCCAAACCCGCTCGACCAAGGCCGACGCAACATAAGGACTGCTCCGAGCCTCGGAAATGGTCAGCGTGCCGGTAACCGCAAGGTGAATCAAAAAATACAGTGTGGCGATCACGATCACCGACAAAATGATCGATACCGGAATCGTCCGCTGCGGATTTTTTACCTCTTCGCCGACGTAGCACACCACGTAATAGCCGAGAAAATCGTAGATGACGAACGACATGGCCGCGCCCAACGCCACTATGCCGGCACGATTCAGACGGAATGGCTCTCCGGAATGAAACGCGAGATGCGGATTGAAGTGCAGCGCGCCCGCGAGAACGACCGTGAATACGGTGATGATCATTCCCACCCAAAGAACGACCGTGATCTTTCCCACGGCCTGGATTCTCCGGTAGCAAAGCACGAGCGCGGCAAACGCCACGCCCGCGGCGATCAAACCGTGCGTCACGCTTCCCATATGCGGCACAAAATACTTGGAATATTCCGCGAACCCGATGCTGCCTGAAGCAACCTCAAGCGGCCCGCTCAAAATAAACTGCCAGATAAAGAGGAACGCGAGCAGCCGGCCCCAGCGCCGCGGCCCGAATGTCTCGCGCAGAAAAAGATAGCTTCCGCCCGAACCCGGCAGCGCTGCGCCCAGCTCACACCAGATCATCCCATCGCAAATCGCGAGTAGTGCGCCGATCAACCAGCCAAGCAGCGCCTGCGGCCCCGGCAGCGCAGCCAATATGAAAGGAATCGTGAGGAATACGCCGATCCCTACCATGTTCGACATATTGAAAGCCGAAGCTTGCAGCAGCGACAGACTTTTCGTCAGCGCCGGCTGCACCTGCTCCGGCACCCGCGTCGGCGTGTATTCGGTCTCGCTCATGCGCCGCCATCATACCCGCACTTCAGTTGCGACTCATTGAAGATTCTCAAAACCGCCGTTTTGGCGTGCAAGACTATTTATGCAAATCCTCATCGTCGACGCGGGCGCTTGTGCGCGCTTCTCCGGACCGAAACGAAAGGCCAACCTGTCCGCGAGTACCATTGACTTCGCTTTTGATTCGCCCGTATAGTAGGGGCGAATACTGAGCAAATCCCCGGGGGTCGCGATGGCGCTGACGAAACGGCAAAAAGAGGTTCTGAATTATCTGGTTGGCTTCATTAATAAGAACGGCTATTCGCCCAGCTTCGAAGAGATCGCGCACGCGCTGAAGCTCACGTCGCTTGCGACGGTGCATAAGCATCTATCGACGCTGGAGAAAAAGGGCTTCATTCGTCGCGGTTATAACCAGAGCCGTTCGATCGAGGTGACGCAGTTACCGAAGCCCGTGCGCGAAGAAATTCTCGATCGCCATGTCGTCGAATTGCCTCTCGCCGGACGCATCGCCGCGGGACGTCCGCTCGAAGCGATTGAAGACAACGAAACGATCTCGCTCTCGGATTTCACGCGCGGCCCCAATACCTTCGTCCTCCAAGTGAAGGGCGAATCCATGCGCGACGATCACATTCTCGACGGCGATTTCATCGTCGTGGAGCAGACGCAAGTGGCAAACACAGGCGAAATCGTCGTAGCACTCGTCGGCGAAGATGACGCCACCGTGAAACGCTTCTACCGAGAGGCCGGAGGCAAAATTCGTCTCCAGCCAGCCAACTCCGCCATGGCCCCGATCGTCGTTCCCGCCAACGACGTAAAGATCCAGGGTCGCGTCGTCGGCGTCCTTCGCAAGTACTAACCGTCGGCGCCGACCCGAATTCTGGCCGGGCGCTTTTGCGTGGCCTTTCTGGCGGCCTACTCCAATATGAACCGCCCTGTTCTCTCGCTTTTTGGTGTGGACAACCCTGCTGTTCGCTCTATCATCTGTTAATCGCCCAGACACAAGTGTTCCATTTTGGATTTGGCGTCCCTACTCGTCGGAATTACATTGAGTGTCCCAGTCGCCGAATTCAACACACCGGCAAAGTTCTAACGCAACAGGGCCCAAGGAGGGTAACGGTACATGTGGGGAGAAAAGAAACCTGAAACTCCCTCTAGGACGCCGCTCCCGCAGCAGCCTAGACCAACCGCAACAACATCAGCATCCGCACCATCTTTTCCCGGGGAGGCAAGAACAATGGCACCATTGGATTCAACGTATAACACTCCGAGCGCCAGCGGCGGCACGGCGCGGCTCGGTTCGAGTCTGCATGTGAAGGGTGAAATCACCGGCAATGAAGACCTCGCCATCGACGGCAGCGTCGAGGGTCTGGTTCATCTAGAGGACCGGAGACTCACTATCGGCGCCAGCGCGCGTCTCACGGCGGACATCATTGCCCGCGAAGTAGTTGTCTACGGCAATGTGAAGGGCAATCTCCGCGCACGCGACCGGATCGAAATCAAGAAGGACGGCTCGGTCGTGGGCGATCTCACCACGGCGCGCATCATGATCGAAGACGGCGCTTACTTCAAAGGCTCCATCGAAATCGATAAGGCCGGCGACGCCGACGACGATAAGTCCAACATGCGTTCGCGCAGCACCGCCAGCGCTTCGGTTTAATTCGTCTCGCATAGAATCGCCTCGGGCATGGCTTTCCCCGGCCCGAGGCGCTTTCGTGCGCCTGTGGTTCGTGATAGCCCAGCGACACTTCCCTTCTCTGATTGCGCCCGCCTCATCCACTCGGGCGTAGCCTGCTGCTATACTTTTGTTGCGCCAATGCCCACGTTTTCCATTGAGAATTTCGGTTGCCGCGCCACCGAGGCAGACGCGGTCGCGATGCGCCACGCCATGGTCGCAGACGGTTGGGCGCAGACGGACGAGCACGACGGCGCCGAGCTCGTCATCTTGAATACATGCACGGTAACTTCGGCTGCAGACGCGCAATCGCGGGAGGCTATCCGCAAAATCC